>NZ_PQLN01000065.1:0-27731 GCF_002919855.1 Aeromonas sp. ASNIH8
CAGAAGGAGGCAATATCAATATGATGCACGGCGACAGCAGGGTGATGGTGGTGGTGTGTTTGGAGACAGCCAGTTTACCAGCACCCTGTCTGTCAACTTCCACTTCCCCAAGATCCCGCGAAGAACCAAAAAAATGGGGCAACATTCGCATGTCACCCCCTCGCAAATAGCATGTTCCATATTGGGCTCCCGCAACCACGGGGGTCTGTCTGGCATCACGGGTTTCCGCTCCCGATCCGCCTCGCCTGCCGGAGCAATCCGGTTGGCCCATTTCCCCTGTTGCCGTCACCCACACGGCAGACCAGCCGCCGTGTTTGTCCTTGCACTCGAGATACTACGCAGTTAAATAAAATAAAAAACCGTTCTACACGCACCTCTATGCAGTCGAGGAGCCTGGATTGTTACGGCGCCCTTAATATAAATCGATTAAAAACAATACGATGCAATCCAGTCCCGTTTTTGGATGGCAAACGTTATCCTCGAAGGCGCACAAGGCTTTGCGAGATCTCGCACAAGGCGGATCCCACTCACAACCAACGATGCAAAGGTAACCAATCGCTCAATTGCGCCAGCAGGCGCCGCCATGCAGAGGGGGACGCCGCCACCGGGTGCACGGCCTGCTGCAACCAGCCATCGATGAGTTGCTGCAACTCGTCGCACAACCTCGGGCTATGGAGATGCAGCATCAACTCGGTGTTGAGCATCAGGGAGCGGGGATCCAGGTTGAAACTGCCGAGCAGCGCCTCCTCCTTCCCCATCAGGATCAGCTTGGCATGCAGACTGAACGCCTCCGTCGTCAGCTCGAACAGGTTGACCCCCTGACGCTCGAGCCAGGGGCGGTGACGTCGATAGGCGCCATAGACCAGGGGCACGTCCGTGCTGGCCAGGGAGTTGGTCAGGATCTCGATGTCGACCCCCTGCCGTCGCTGCCCCTTGAGCCGGCGACGCAGCCCCCGTGTCAGGATCAGGTAAGGGCTCACCAACCTCAGGGTCCCCTGATTGCTCGCCAGCATGCGTCCCAGCAGGGGCGCCGTGGTCGGCCGGGCGACCAGCCCCTTGCCGGGGCGATCGAACCAGCACTGCCCTCGCCCTGGATGCCAGCAAAGGGGAACGGGGCACTCATCAAACAGAGTGGCCGGCAGATCATAGGCGGCCGCCATGGCGGGGTCGGTCAGGGTCAGCAGGAAATCGTTCAGGGCCCGGGTTTCGGTTGGCAGCAAGGGGCGTCTCAACAGGCGACGGACCGGGTGGCTCCAGCGACTGTGCCAGAACAGCGCGAACCCCTGCTCGGCCTGCTGACAGAGGGGGCCGCGGCAGACCAGATCCAGGTCGATGAAGTGAGGCGGCATCCCCAGCCCGAAGTAACGATCACCAATATTGCGCCCGCCGATCACCGCCTGGCTGCCATCCACCAGCAGCAGCTTGTTGTGCATCCGGTGATTGATGCGGCGAAAGCTCAGCACCCCTTCCAGCAGCAAGGTAAGGGGACGCCAGCCCCGCAGCCAGAAGGGGTTGAACAGGCGCACCTCGATGCCCGGTTCCGCCGCCACCGCCTCCAGAAAGCGGTTCTCCCCACCGTAGAGATCGTCGATGAGCAGTTGCACCACCACTCCGCGCCGGGCCGCCCGCACCAGCTCCGCCAGCAGCAGCTTGCCGCTGCTGTCCTCTTCCCAGCTGTAATACTGGGCGAGGATCCGGTGGCGAGCCTGGCGGATCAACTGGCATCGGGCCTTCAGGGCGGCGCCGGGATCGGCGAGCAAGGCAAAGTCGGCGGGGATCAAGGGTCATCTCCCTGTCATCTGATGGTGGCATAACCCAGACAACCGACCCGATAGCCCAGTGTCAAGGAGCCGATGATGGAACTGCGCGACCACCCCTCTCTCAGTCAGAGACCCCATGCCAGCCAACCGGATCCCACCCCGGCCAGGCTGTTGATGCCCTGGTACCAGCAGCACCGGGATCTGGGCTGGGAACCCCTTGCGCAGCATCACGAGGATCCCCTCCCCGGCCAGCATTGACAGGCTCAGGGCTGCACCGCCTCGATGGCCTCTGACTTGCCCTCCAGCTGGGGCAGGCTGAAACGGTAGGCCACGTAGTATTTGTAGATGGTGCCAACGTAGTTGATGGGCCCCTGGCCCACGTCGTTGGCCACCAGCTGCTCCACATTGCCGAACCAGACGTTCGGATCCAGCCCCTTGTCGGCCGCCTTGGCCTGCAATGCCTGGACCCGGTTCGGACCCGCATTGTAGGCGGCCAGGGCGAACAGATGGCGATTGAGCCTGTCCATCCCGGGATCATTGAAGTAGGTGTCCAGGATGAGCCGCATGTAGCGACAGGCCGCCTCCACATTGCCCTCCAGACTGGTGAGTCTGGCGCCGCGGATCCCCACCTCCTTGCCGGTACTCGGCAGCAATTGCATGATGCCGACGGCCCCCCGGTGAGAGCCGACATTGGGATTGAGCCCCGACTCCTTGTAAGCCAGCGCGGCCAGCATCAGCCAGTCCAGCTGATACTTGTCCGCCTGGGCCTCCAGTACCTTGCGAATGGTCGACAGTCGCCCCAGCGGGTCCGGCGCCAGTATGTTGCTCATGCGGTCGCTCTGCGCCAGCAGGCGGCGCAATGTCATGTCACTGTAGAGGGTCCGCTTGCTCGACTCCGAGATGTAGGCGTTCACCGCCTTGAGCAGCTCCGGGCTGTTGTTGCGCAGGGCCCAGGCGCTTCGCCCCTTGTCCCGCAGCGGAATCAGCCTGTGGGCCTTGAGGCCGCCAATCATGTCGAGCCAGATCCGCCCCTTGAAGCTGTCGGTGACCGTCAGCGGAATGATCCCGGCTGACACCATCTCCAGCAGGTCCCCGTCCTGCAGGTATTCGGGAACCGTCTCGATGTAGACCGGGGGCAACCCCAGCTCCCGAAACAGCCAGTTGAGCTGGTGCAGGCTCTCGAAATAACTGGAGCTGGCTCGCACCCAGATCCGCCGGCCGGACAGCTGGGTGATGCGATTGAAGGCAGGGAGCTCCCGCTGGCTCACCACCCACTCCTCGATGGGGGCGATCAGCGGCTGGGAGAAGGTCACCTGTTCGCGCCGGGTGGGGGTGACCGTCAGGTTGGCGGCCACCAGATCCCCGCGCCCCTCGGCCAGATAGTCCAGCAGCTTGTCCTGGCGCACCGGGATATAAATGATCTTGAGCTTGAGCTTCTCCTTGGCCAGGTAGGTCTGGTTCAACCAGCGCTCGAATCCCTGAAGCTGATTGACCAGGATGCCGTACTGGGCTCCCTTGTCGAAAAAGAAAAACCCCCGCTCATAGACCACCAGGGCCCTGAGCTCTTTTTTTTGCAGGATGTGTTCGAGATCACCGGCCTGGGGCAGCAACTGCGGCTTGAGATCTGCCGCCAGCAGAGGGAGAGAACAGAGAGCCAGCAGGGCCCAGATCCATCGCCGCATCATGATTTAACCACCTCGCTGTGGGCCGGTGCGCACCGTCGGGTCTGTCAGAGAAGGCGCCTGCGCCAAGTCATGGGGCGTCGCGGGATCTTCTGCCGATCGGCGCATGCCGGACGGAAAACGGATCGTCCGTGGGATAACTCACTATACAACGCAAAGGGAGGGAAAATGCGAGGGGCAGAGCAAGACGGCAGGCAAGCCTGCCGTGTCATCACGATCTCAGAGGGAGCGGGCGCGCATCTCGAAGATCAGCTTCTCGGCGGTGCAGGTGAATTGCAGGCGGGCCTTCAGGATCACGCCATCCGGGCCCCGGCTCAGCTCGCTGCTGCTTTTGGCTTCGGCAGTGACCTGCTTGGCCAGCGCCTCGTAAGCTGCAAATTTCTCGCGGGCGTCGGCTTCTGCAGCGGCCTCGATCACCAGCTCCATGACGTCGTCACCTTCGCCGATGATGGTGCCAATTTCGGCGAAACAGCCGCAACTGTCACAGGTCTCGTTCAGTTCCACTTTCTCGTCTACAGACATACGTTCACTCCTACTTATTCCGGATATTGTCATCGTCGCGCAAGGCGTTGCGAAAATCCCTGATGGCAGTGCCCAGATCCTCACCGGCGCCAGCCAGGCGTTTGCTGCCAAACACCACGACGACGACCACGAGCAGGATCAGCAGATGCCAGATATGAATGCCACCCAGTCCCATAGGGAGACTCCTGACTGTTAGATACCTGGAGGTTGTATCAAAAGAAAGCGTATCGATTGTTGGGCAAAATCAAGGCAGGTGCAAGTTGGCGAAAAAATCGCGCAAAAACGGCGACGAGGCGCAAAAAAATACGGCGACCATGGGCCGCCGTATGAGTCGGTGCTACTTGTCCCCTCAACCGCTACATCCTGTACCAGCCGCCACCAGGGCGAGAGACCCGTCGAGCATAGGATCGCCAAGATATGAAAACAAATGGTATATATTCATCTAGGAATTGAAGAGGATTCATATCATGTTGCTGGAACAGCTTGCACGCATAGACCTTAATTTGTTGATAATCCTGCAAGTCTTGCTGGAAGAGCGCAACGGCAGCCGGGCTGCACGCCGTTTGCACCTGAGCCAGTCCGCCGTCAGCAAGGCCCTCGGACGGTTGCGGGAGACCTTTGACGATCCCCTGTTCGTGCGCTCGGCCTACGGGATGGATCCCACTCCGCGCGCCCTGGATCTCCAGCAGCAACTGCAGCCCATACTGCTCTCCCTGGACAACCTGATCCAGCCGCCGGACTTCGATCCCGCCAGCACGGAGCGGGAGTTCGTCATTGCCAGCATGGACAGCGCCTTCACCCTGTTTGCCCCCCTCTACCTGAGCGAACTGAAGCGTCAGGCTCCTGGCATCCGCCTGCGCTACGAGGAGTGGACCGAGCACAGCCTGACCGAGATGAGCCAGGGCCAGGTGGATATCGCCTTCACGGTGCGGGAGAACTGCATCAATTCGGATTTTCGCCTCGACACCCTGCCCAACGCCATTTGCCAGCGGTTGCTCACCATCGACGATCTCACCTGCCTGGTGCAGCGGGATCACCCTGCCTTGCAGGAGCCCGAGTGGGATCTCGCCCGTTACCTCGCCTACCCCCATGTGCAGACCTACTGCGAAGGGCGGGATCGCTGGATGCTGGATCACAAGCTGGCGGAGCAGGATCTCTATCGCCGGATCGAGGCGACCGTCCCCTCCTTCGAGGCGGCCCTGCGCATGGGCATGCACTCGGACATGATAGTGACCCTCTCCCGGCTCTATGCCCGCCACGCGACCCAGGTCTATCCCCTGGTGCCGCTGCCGCTGCCCATCGCCCTGGACAGCATCTCCCACCTGCTCATCTGGCATCAGCGCCACGAGGAGGATCCGGGCCATCGCTGGCTGCGGGAGACCCTGCTCGCTCTCATCATGGGCAAGCTGGAAACCTCGGCGGACGGCCCGGCCGCTGCCGCCTGACGCGCAAAAAAAACGGGGCTCAAGAAGCCCCGTTTCACGTTGACATCAGCATTCGCCCCGTCAGTTCTGACCCGTCACCGCCAGATAGTGGTGTACCCCGTCCAGCAGCATCTGCACCGAGATCATCACCAGCAGCATGCCCATCAGCCGCTCCACCGCCGTGAGTCCTCGCTCACCCAGCAGCTTGTTGAACAGCTCGTAGAACATCAGGATCACGGCGCTGGCCCCCCAGGCCATCAGCAGGGCCAATGACCAGTCCACCATCCGGGTCGGCTCCTGGTTAGCCAGAAGCAGCAGGGAAGCCAGGATGGAGGGGCCCGCAATCATGGGGATGGCCATGGGCACCAGGAAGGGCTCCTCCCCCGCCGCCAGCCCGGTCACGCCACCGGGGCTCGGGAAGATCATCTTGATGGCGATGAGGAAGAGGATGATGCCCCCCGCGATGCTGACCGCTTCCTGACGCAGGTTGAGGAAGCTCAGGATCTGCTGACCGGCGAACAGGAAGCCCATCATGATCACCAGTGAAAACAACAGCTCCCGCAGCATTACCTTGCGTCGACGCTTGGGGTCGACATGGCGCAGGATGGAGAGGAAGACCGGCAGGTTGCCCAGCGGATCCATGATCAGAAACAGCATGACGGCAGCGGAGAATGTGTCCATAGAGCGCCCGGGCAGAACCTTTCAACAAGAGGGGAAGGAGGGCGAAATATAACAAAGGTGGCGGGATTCGGCGAGCGCCCCACCGCGCTCGCCACTGGCGATCATCCGTGGTTGCAGATCTTGTCAGCGCGGGTCTGGAACCCTGACTCCGAGTCGATGAACTTGCCGCGCCTGGCCAGGAAGTCGATCAGGGCGTCAGCGTCCATCTCGCTGGCGCTGCAGGTGTGGAACCGGGCCTCGGCACCGAAGCGCGAGGCGATCGCCGCCCTGAGGCTGGCCCGGGTAAACGGACTCTCCTGCTCCAGCATCATCTCCATCACTTCGTGACCGTGTATCGATTGGGACATCTCGAACCTCTTTAATCATCATGTCAGATGACAATTAAAGCTCGAAGCCCGGAGAGGGTTCTTGATATAGGCCAACAAAACGCCTTTTTTAACGCCAGCGGGCTGGTCGTGAGCGCCGCTTTGTCGATAATGTGGCAACCTGACGGGGGGATGGCTACACTGTCGCCCCTTTTTGCCACCGCAGACAGAAAATAAGGACATTGGCGTCATGCTGTTCCATGGATTGGTCTTCAAACCCTGGCGGATCTGGACCCGTCGCCCGCTCTGGTTGAAGACCCTGCTCGGCATGCTGACCGGGATAGGTCTGGGGCTCTGCTTCAGCGAGCAGGCCCTGCTGCTCAAGCCCATCGGCGTCCTGTTCGTCAACACCATCCAGATGCTGATGGTGCCCCTCATCTTCTGTTCCGTCCTGGCAGGCCTCACTGCCCTGCTCAAGGGCAAGCGGCTCGACCGCATCGCCGGCAAGGCCATCGGCTTCTATCTCTGCTCCACCGCCGTCGCCATCTGCATCGGCCTGATGATGGGCTGGCTGCTGGAACCGGGCATGGGCGCCAATATGGGTCCTTATGAACGGGGCGCCATGGCGCAGCAACCTACCCTGGCCAGCGTGCTGAGCCACCTGGTGCCGCGCAACCCGGTGCAGGCCATGGGCGATGGCAAGATATTGCAGGTGATCGTGTTCGCCGTGGCCCTCGCTCTCGCCCTCAACGCCACCGGGCGACGCGGCCGCCCCGCCATCCTGTTCTTTACCTCTCTGGCGGAGGGAATGTTCAAGCTGACCCAGATGGTGATGGCCCTGGCCCCCTATGGCGTCTGCGCCCTGATGGCCTGGATGACCGGCAAGTACGGCGTCAGCCTGCTGTTGCCGCTGCTCAAGGTGATCGGCGCCGTCTACCTCGGCTGCCTGCTTCACGTGCTCGGCGTCTACAGCAGCCTGCTGCTCCTGATGGCGCGCCTCAACCCGTTGCACTACTTCAAGAGCATCGTCGATGCCCAGGCGGTGGCCTTCACCAGCAGTTCAAGCAGCAGCACCCTGCCCATCAGCCTGGCCTGCGCCGAACGCAGGCTCGGGGTCTCCCCCGCCATCACCGCCAAGGTGCTGCCCATCGGCGCCACCATCAACATGGATGGCACAGCCCTCTATCAGGGGGTCACCGCCCTGTTCGTGGCCCAGGCCTTCGGGGTGGATCTGCATCTGGTGGACTACCTGACCATCATCAGCATCGTCACGCTGGCCAGCATCGGCACGGCGGGCACACCCGGTACCGGGCTCATGCTGCTGACCCTGACCCTCACTGCCGTGGGACTGCCGCTGGAAGGGGTGGCGCTCATCGCCGGCATAGACCGGATCCTCGACATGGCGCGCACCACGGTAAACGTCTCCGGCGACATCCTGGTCTCCGTGCTCATCGCCCGCAGCGAGAAGGAGCTGGATCTCGCCACCTACCACGATGCCCATGCGGGGGATGACATCGACTTCACCCTGCGCTGAGGGCGCGAGGGGCGTTCAATGATCCTGGGGATCGTGATGGCAGCGCCAGCAGATATCGAAGTTGGCGCCGTTCTCCTCCCCGCACTGGCCGCACAGCCAGCCGTTGCCCTGGCGCTGCTGGTAGCGCTCGATGATCCGGCCCGCCCGCTGACGATCCCGCTCGTTCACCATCAGGGTCACTTGCAGCAGATCCACCGGCAGCTCCCCGAGCGCGCCGGAGAGCCCTTCGCCGCTGAGGCGCACCCTGACTCCCTCTACCTCCAAGGCCCCTTTCAGGGCATGCGCCTCCAGGGAGTGAGAGGCGCGATACAAGTTAATCCACTGATCCATACGTTGTCCTCGAAACCCTTGCCAGTTCAATCATCGCCGCATTGGGCTCTTCACAGCAGCTTGTCGATGCCGTAAGCCGGGCCGTTGGCCACCAGAAAATCGATGAATGCCCTCAGCTTGCGCGGCATCAGGCGCCGCTCGGGAAACAGCAGGTAGATGGGTACCCTGGGTTGCTGCCACTCCGGCAGCAAGGAGACCAGTGTCCCGTTCGCCAGCTCATCATGGCACAGCATGGCGGGCAGGGAAGCCAGCCCCAGCCCCGCCTTCGCCGCCTCCCTGGCACAGGTGATGTTGTTGACCTGGAAGCGGGACGGGGGATCCACCAGCACTTCGCGATCATCCAGCTCGAAACACCAGTGCGAGGCGAGGAACCCCGTGCTGACCGCGATCCGCTCGTGATGCACCAGATCGGCGGGCCTCTGGATCACCGGGTGGCGCGCCAGATAGTCCGGGCTGGCGCACAGCAGCCGCTCGGTGCTCCAGAGACGCCGCGCCGCCAGGTTGGAGTCGCTCATGTCGCCGACCCGCACGATGGCATCCAGCCCCTCGCTGATGGGATCCACGATGCGGTTGGTCAGCTCCAGCTCCACCTTCATGCCCGGATAGGCTTGCAGGAAGTTCGCCACCAGCCTCCCCACCACCAGCTGTCCCGTCTCGATGGGCACCGCCAGCTTGAGGGTCCCTGTCACCTCCTGCTGGCTGGCACTGAGCATCAGCTCGGCCTGGGCCAGCTCCTCCACCGCCTTGCTGCAGCGTAGATAATATTGTTCACCGGCTTCCGTCAGGGTGAGCTGCCGGGTGGAGCGATAGAGCAGCCGTGCGCCGAGACGCTGCTCCAGCTCGGCGATGCGGCGGCTCACCGTCGCCTTGGTCATGCCCAGCTCCTGGGCAGCGGCGGTAAAGGAGCCCTTGTCGACGATACGAACGAGGATTAAGGCAGCATTCAGGTCCATTGTTTCACCAGTGAAACTGTATATCTCATGAATGGATACTAATCGAAACAGTTGCACGATGTTAGCCTGCCCGCCACAGTTCAGGAAAACCAATATCATGAGTCAACACAAGAAGATCCCCCTGCTGGCCGCCCTGGTGCTAGCCCTGCTCGGCCTGCTGTTTGCCGGTTACTGGTATCTGCATGGCCGCTACTTCGAGAGCACCGACAACGCCTACCTGCAAAGCGAGGTGACCGGCATCGGTTCCAAGCTCTCCGGCTACATCAGCGAAGTACTGGTGACCGACAACCAGGCGGTGAAGGCCGGCCAGCTCATCGCCCGGCTCGACGACCGCGAGTACAGGACAAAGGTGGCGGAGGCCGAGGCCGATCTGCACCTCAACCAGGCGACGGCGGATAACCTCGCCGCCACCCGTATCCAGCAGTTGAGCCTCATCCGCCAGGCCGAGGCAAAAGTCAGCTCGGCCAATGCCGAGCAGGTCCGGGCCCAGCAGCAGGTGCGCCGGGTCAGCCAGCTCAATGAGCGTCACTACAGCTCCCAGGACAGCCTGGACGAGGTGCGCGCCGGCTTGCAGGTCAACCAGGCCCAGGCACTGGAGGCCAAAGCCGCCTTGCAGGCCGCCCGCGAGCGGCTGCTGGTGCTGGATGCCGAAGCCAAGCAGAACCAGGCCAGGCTGGCATTGAGCGAAGCCCAGCTTGAACAAGCCAGGCTGGAACTCGGCTACACCGAGCTGCGAGCCCCGGCTGACGGCATCATCGGCAAGCGCAGCCTGCGGGAAGGGCTCTACGTCCAGTCCGGTATGCAGGTGGCCAGCCTGGTGCCACTGAGCCAGGTGTGGGTCGAGGCCAACTTCAAGGAGACCCAGTTGCAGCACATGCAGCCGGGCCAGAAGGTGGAGGTGATCCTGGATGCCTATCCGGATCAACCGGTCGAGGGGATCATCGACAGCCTCTCTCCGGCCACCGGCGCCAAGTTCGCCCTGCTGCCGCCGGAGAACGCCACCGGCAACTTCACCAAAATCGTGCAGCGGGTACCGGTCAAGATCCGTATCCCGGATCCGGGCGCCCTGGCGGGCAAGCTGCTGCCCGGCCTCTCCACCGAGGTGATCGTCGACACCCGCACCCCTGATCCCGTGGTGGCCGCCCACTGATGGACGCCATACCACGCCGCAACTGGATCGCGGTCATGGGGGGCCTCATCGGCGCCTTCATGGCCATCCTCGACATCCAGATCACCAACGCCTCCCTGAAAGACATTCAGGGGGCGCTCTCGGCCACCCTGAGCGAGAGCTCCTGGATCTCCACCTCCTATCTGGTGGCGGAGATGATCGCCATTCCGCTGAGCGGCTGGCTGAGCCGGGGACTGAGCGTGCGGCGCTACCTGCTGTGGACCACGGGCGCCTTCATCGTCGCCTCCGTGCTCTGCTCGTTCAGCTGGAACCTCACCAGCATGATCGTCTTTCGGGCGCTGCAGGGCTTTACCGGCGGGGCCCTGATCCCCATGGCCTTCTCCCTCATCGTCAGCCTGCTGCCGCTGCACAAGCGAGCCACCGGCATGGCGCTGTTCGGCCTGTGCGCCACCTTCGCCCCCGCCATCGGCCCGACCCTGGGGGGCTGGCTGACGGAGCAGATGTCCTGGCACTACATCTTCTATCTGAACGTGCCGCCCGGCCTGCTGGTGATGGCCATGCTGGCCCACGGACTGGACAGGAAGCCGGTGGACTGGGAGGTGATCAAGCGGGTGGATCTCATCGGTATCCTCACCATGGCGGTGGGTCTCGGCCTCCTGGAGGTGGTGCTGGAAGAAGGCAACCGGGAGGACTGGTTCGGCTCGAGCTTCATCGTGCGGCTCACCGTCATCTCGGTGGTGGCCCTGGTGTTCTTCGTCATCAGCCAGTTGCTGCGCCGCCACCCCCTGGTCAACCTGCGGCTGCTGCACAACCCGCGCTTCGCCCTGGCCTGCTTCGCCTACCTGGTGCTCGGTATGGGGTTGATGGGCTCCATCTATGTGCTGCCCCTCTACATGACCCAGATCCACAATTACAACGCCCTGGAAATCGGTGAAGTACTGATGTGGATGGGGTTGCCCCAGTTGCTGGTGCTCCCCCTGGTGCCCAAGCTGACCCACAAGATAGATCCGCGCTATCTGGTGAGCTTCGGCTTTCTGGTCTTCGCCATCAGCTGCTTCATGAACGTGAACATGAATGCCGACTACGCCGGGCCCCAGCTGATCCAGTCCCTCATCGTGCGGGCCCTGGGGCAGCCCTTCATCATGGTGCCCCTCTCCCTGGTGGCGACCGCCAGCCTGACGCCGGACGAGATCCCCTCCTCCTCGACCCTGCTCAACGTGCTGCGCAACCTGGGGGGCGCCTTCGGCATCGCCATCATCGCCACCCTGATCGACAACGACACCCGGACTCATGTCAGCCAGATCGGCAGCACCCTGGCCGCCACCAGCATCGAGGGGCAGGCCTATCTGATGCAGTTGGCCCAGACCATGATGGCCCAGGGAGCCGGGCCGGAGCAGGCCCAGTTGCAGGCCCGGGCCATGCTGTCGAACACCATCAGCCGCGAGGCGGCCATCATGGCCTACAACCAGGTGTTCTACGTGATGGGTATCTTCCTGCTCGTCGCCAGCGCCCTGATGCTGCTGCTCAAGCAGCCGGCCCCGAGGGCCCCTGACGCAGAACCGGTCGAAGCGTGAAAGGTGGGGAGCACATAGCAAAACGGGCCAGAAGGCCCGTTTTTCATGGCTGCCCGCCGGTCAGCCCGCCAGGGAGGCGGCGATCAGGAACTGGGCCGCGAAGTAGCTGCTCATGATCCAGGCCGTGGCATGGGGGAAGGGGCGGCGGAATCTGTCCAGCGCCAGCATGCTGTCGGAGAAGAGGAACATCAGCGCCCCCACCAGGGCGGCGGCGCTGCCGGCAGTGAGAGAGGCATGCCAGGCACCGGCGGCCACCCAGGCCATGGCGATGATCACCAGCATGTAGCAGAAGACGGGGATCCTCATCTCGCCGAGCTGGCCCCACAGGAGCCCGAACACCATGCCAGCCACCAGCAACAGCAGCAGGCCGTCCACCAGCTTGAGCACCAGGGGCCCCTGGGCGAAACCGACGATGTAGCAGAGGTGAGCGACAAAAAATGCCGCCAGCCCCTGGATGAAGCGATCCCGTGGCAGCATCAGCAGCACGTCCCCCGCCAGCGACAGGCAGAGACCGAGCAGGATCCAGGCGTGGGAGCCGTTGTGATCGTCGCTCTGGTAGCCAAACGCCAGGGCGATGATGAACAGCATGGTCAGGGGTTTGCTGATGTAGAACTGACGGGAGTCTGAGCCGTAAGCCGCGCGGATGTGCCACCAGCCCGATGCGATGATCAAGAAACTCAATAACATGCCCTGCTCCTCACCGGCTGCTCGCCCTGGGGCGGCAACCTCTTTAGTGCCCGCAAGAGTAGCAAATTCCCCTGGCCAGTGGCAGAGGCTGAAGCAGATGGCACCCTACACCTAAAGTCTAATTGCCCCCATCCCCGCCCTCGGGCATAAGAGACAGTTCTGGAGGATCACCATGGAAGACGCTATGACCAACTACCTGCCCGCTATCGACATCATGATGTGCCATCTTGGCATCAGCTTTGAACAGGCCTGCGAGCAGCTTGGCCTCAGCCCGCAGGAGCAGCAGACCCTCGACCAACTGCAAAAACAGAAGCAGACCCAGTCCAACTGATGCCCTGGACTGATGGCCCGAAGCGGCTGGCATCACAGCCCAGCATAAAAAACGGCGCCCGAAGGCGCCGTTTTTTATTGGGTGATGGTCAGGGTCGAGCGACCCGGCGGCGTTGCAGCCAGACCACGGCCCCGAACAGCAGGAAGCCCGGCAGCCACATCAGCTCCTTGGGCCAGCGCTCGGTAGGCGCCTTGACGCTCAGGATCTGCTGATCCATCTCCAGCCCCAGATCGGCGGCCTGGCTGCCGAAGGTGACGGTGTCGATCAGGATCTTGCCCTCCTGCTCATAGGTCTGGATCCCCAGCTTGGCCAGACGATCCTCGCCACTGGCGCCCTCCGGCACCGGCAGCAGCACGGTGAAGCGGCGCAACTTGCCCACCGCATCTTCCCCTTCCATGCGCAGGCGCAGGGTGCTCTCGGCCTCCACCTGCCCCATGGTCTGGACCAGCTCGGCCGGGGCGGTGTCGCGATACGGGTCGTGCAGCAGATCCATCCAGAAGCCAGGACGGAACAGGGTGAAGGCCACCAGCAGCAGCAGCACGCTCTCGTACCAGCGGCTCTTCACCAGGAAGAAGCCCTGGGTGGCGGCAGCGAAGATCAGCATGGCGATGGTGGCCACGAAGAAGATCAGTACGCCGTGGGCGAAGTCCACGTCGATCAGCAGCAGATCCGTGTTGAAGATGAACAGGAAGGGCAGCGCCGCGGTACGCAGGCTGTAGTAGAACGCCGTGATCCCGGTCTTGATGGGGTCGCCCTTGGAGACGGCGGCCGCGGCGAACGAGGCCAGCCCCACCGGCGGGGTCACGTCCGCCATGATGCCGAAGTAGAAGACGAACAGGTGCACCGCGATGAGCGGCACGATGAGGCCGTTCTGCTGACCCAGGGTGACGATCACCGGCGCCAGCAGGCTCGATACCACGATGTAGTTGGCAGTGGTCGGCAGCCCCATGCCGAGGATGAGGCTCAGCAGCGCGGTGAGGATCAGCATGAGCAGCAGGTTGCCCATGGAGAGGAACTCCACCAGATCCGCCAGCACCAGGCCGACGCCGGTCTGGGAGACGGCCCCGACGATGATGCCGGCAGTGGCGGTGGCAATGCCGATGCCGATCATGTTACGGGCACCGGCAATCAGCCCCTCGCGCAGGTCCACTACGCCATCGGTGAAGGAGCCGTAGTCATGCTTGCCGTCGGTGCGCAGCCAGTTCAGCAGCGGTCGCTGGGTCAGCAGGATGATGATGAGCATCACCGAACCCCAGAAGGCCGACAGGCCGGGGGAGAGGCGCTCCACCATCAGACACCACACCAGCACCACCACGGGCAGGAGGAAGTGCAGGCCGGAGAGCAGCACGGCGCGGGTCTCGGGCAGCTCGTCCAGTGGCTTGTCCGGGTCTTCCGCCGGCAGCGGCGCGTTGCTCGCGGCGATCTTCAGCAGTCCCAGGTAGGCGACGGCCAGCAGCACGCTGATCCCCGGCAGGGCATAGTCACCCAGTACCGGCTTGAGCCAGCCCAGACCGTAGTAGACCGCCATGGAGAGGCCGCTGATGAGGGCGGCACCGAAGGCGAAGCCGGTCAGGCGACGCAGCCAGGGGCGCGGCTGACGGTTGCCTATGGGCTGCATCCCGAGCTTGAGCGCCTCGAGGTGCACGATGTAGAGCAGGGCGATGTAGGAGATGGCCGCCGGCAGGAAGGCGTGCTTGATGATCTCCACATAGGGGATGCCCACGTACTCCACCATCAGGAAGGCAGCAGCCCCCATGACCGGCGGCATGATCTGGCCGTTGACCGAGGAGGCCACTTCCACCGCGCCGGCCTTCTCCTTGGAGAAACCGACCCGTTTCATCATGGGGATGGTGAAGGTGCCCGTGGTCACCACGTTGGCGATGGAGGAGCCGGAGATGACGCCGGTCAGGGCCGAGGCGACCACGGCCGCCTTGGCCGGGCCGCCGCGCAGGTGACCCAGCAGGCTGAAAGCGAGCTGGATGAAGTAATGGCCCGCACCGGCACGCTCGAGCAGGGCGCCAAACAGCACGAACAGGAAGACGAAGCTGGTGGAGACCCCGAGGGCGATGCCGAACACCCCTTCGGTGGTGATCCACTGGTGGTTGGCCAGCGCATGCAGGCTCACCCCGCGGTGGGCCAGCAGGGAAGGCATCCAGGGACCGGCCAGGCTGTAGGCCAGGAAGACGATGGCGATGACCGCCAGGGCCGGGCCCAGGGCGCGGCGGGCCGCTTCCAGCAGGAGCGGAATGCCGACGCAGGCCACCGCGAAGTCCATGGTGGTCAGGTTGCCGGGACGCTGGGCAAGCTCCTGGTACATGACGAACAGATAGCTGGCGACGGCGGCACCGACGAGGCCGAGGGCGATGTCGGCAAGGGGAACCCTGTCTCGCGGTGAGCTGCGCATGGCGGGGAACACCAGGTAGGCGAGCAGGATGGCGAAAGCCAGGTGAATCGAGCGTGTTTCAGTGTCGTTGAGGACGCCGATGCCGAGGGAGAAGGGCAGCGGCGAGGCAATCCAGAGCTGGAACAGGGACCAGATCAGCGCAAGACCCGCGATGATCCAGCTCATGGGGCCGACGGGCAGCCTGGCGCCGACGTCCTGGGCGATCAGCTCCTCGGCCGAGAACGCCTCTTGTTGTTGTGTTTGCTGCATAGTGTGACTCTGTAGGTACTGCAATAAATGAGACTCGCTCCCCCGAAGGAGGAGCGAGTCCGGGGCACATCCGAAGACGCAGCCGGATTACATCCAGCCACGTTCCTTGTAGTAACGCACAGCGCCTTCATGCAGCGGAGCGGAGAGACCCACCTTGATCATGTCGGCTTCCTTCAGATCCGCGAAGGCCGGGTGCAGGCGCTTGAAGCGGTCCAGGTTGTCGAACACGGACTTGACCAGCTGGTAGACCACTTCCGGATCGGCCTTGGCGCTGGTGGAGAGCACCGCCTTGCCACCGATGGACGGGGTCGGGTTCGGGCTGCCCTTGTAGAGACCACCCGGGATCTCGGCCTTGCTGTAGTAGCTCTTCTCGGCCAGCAGCTTGTCGATCTCGAGGCCGGTGACCGGTACCAGCACGGTGTCCGTGGTGGTGGAGGCTTCCTGGATGGCGCCGTTCGGGTGGCCGACGAAGTAGCTCATGGCGTCGATGTTGTTGTCACCCAGGGCAGAGGCCTGCTCGGCGGGTTTCAGTTCGGAGACCAGGCTGAAGGCGGACTTGTCCCAGCCCTTCACGCCCATGATCTCTTCGAAGGTGTCACGCTGACCGGAACCCGGGTTGCCGATGTTGACGCGCTTGCCCTTCAGGTCGTCGAAGCTGGCTACCTTGGCGTCCTTGCGGGCCAGGATGGTGAACACTTCGCTCTGCAGGGAGAAGACGGCGCGGATGTCATCCATCGGACCTTCGGCCTTGAACGGCTCGACGCCCTTCATCGCCTTGTACTGGTGGTCGGACTGCATGATGCCGAAGTTGAATTCGCCGGAGCGGATGCCGTTGACGTTGGCAACGCCGCCGCCACTGGCCGGGGCGTTGCACTTGATCTGGTGATCGGCGGCGCCGCGGTTGAGGAAGCGGCAGATGGACTGGCCCGCCACGTAGTAGACGCCGGTCTGACCGCCGGTGCCTATGGTCACGAAGCGCTCCTGCGCTTGCACCGGACCACCAAACGACACACCGACCAGAGCCGCCGACAAGGCGCACGCCAAGGATAATCCTTTCATGTTCTTCATCCTTTTCATTGATTTATTTCACCCGTTTCCCGGGAGAATATGAGACAGACCCGCATCAAGACCGGGCTCGCCTATACGACCTCGTACGAGGAAATGGTCGAGCGGCACGCGCCCTTCCAGAAGCCACCATCATCCTGCGGTGAGATAATCAGCGTCATGCCGATCGGAGGTGATCTGACCAGAAACGGGTCAGTTCAAAAGCATTAACGCTCCGATTAAGCACATAACACCAACATAAATCAAACAAAACAGCAAAATGGCGGATTTAAATAGCGAGAAGTTTGAAGCGGATCATTCATTTCTCAAGGGCAGATTAATTACATGAACTATCAAAGGGAAGCAATAAAAAGCACGCCCAGATTCTTTCGCAACCCTTGACTGGCAAGGATTAGAAACCTGGTCCGTTATATTGCGAAGTACTTACTGAACAGCATAAACACGACGTTAATGACGCTTTTGTCGCCAAGATGCAAAAACCCCGATCCGGGGCTGCCGGAACGAGGTTTGGTAACAAGCTGATTTCATTTGGGCCCGGCCATCACGCCTTGCTGCCGGCCAGCTCCAGAATGAAGGCGAACTCCAGGGCGATGTCCTCATAGGCCTTGAAACGGCCCGACTTGCCGCCGTGACCGGCCTCCATGTCGGTACTGAGCAGCAACTGGTTGTCATCCGTCTTCAACTCACGCAGCTTGGCCACCCACTTGGCTGGCTCCCAGTACTGCACCTGGGAGTCGTGCAACCCCGTGGTCACCAGCAGATTCGGATAGGCCTGGGCCTTGACCTGATCGTAGGGGCTGTAGGCCTTCATGTAGTCGTAGTAGCGCTTCTGGTTCGGGTTGCCCCACTCGTCATACTCCCCTGTGGTGAGGGGAATGGACTCGTCCAGCATGGTGGTGACCACGTCGACGAAGGGCACCTGAGCCACCACGCCGCGATAGAGCTGGGGCGCCTGGTTGATGACGGCCCCCATCAGCAGGCCGCCGGCGCTGCCTCCCATGGCATAGACCTGATCCCTGGCACCGTAGCCTTGCGCCACCAGCGCCTCGGTCACGTCGATGAAGTCGTTGAAGGTGTTCTGCTTCTTGAGCAGCTTGCCCTCTTCATACCAGGTGCGGCCCAGCTCCTCGCCACCCCGGATATGGGCGATGGCGTAGACGAAGCCCCGGTCCAGCAGGCTCAGGCGTGAGCTGCTGAAGTCCGGGTCCATGCTGGCGCCGTAGGAGCCATAGCCGTAGACCAGCAGGGGATTGGTGCCTGCACCGCCCCCTGCCTTCTTGAACTTGTCCTTGCGATAGACCAGCGACACCGGCACGGCCACGCCGTCACGGGCGGTGATCCAGAGCCGCTCGCTGGCATATTGCGCAGGCACGAAGCCCGCCACCGGCTGCTGCTTGAGCAGAGTCCGCTTGCCGCTGTCCATGTCGAGCTCATAGGTGGAGGACGGCGTGGTCATGGAGGAGTAGCCATAGCGCAGGGCGCTGGTGTCCGGCTCCGGGTTGTAGGCAAGCCAGGTGACATAGGCGGGATCGTCGAAGGCGATCTCCTTCTGTTCGCCGCTCTGCCAGTTGACCTGACGCAACCGGGTCAACCCCTGGCTGCGCTCCTCCAGCACCAGCCAGTCCCTGAACAGGGCATAGCTCTCCAGCAGCACGTCCGGATTGGGGGCGATCACCGCCTTCCAGCGATCCACCGGGCTCTCCTTGGTCTCATAGAGGCCGAAGTTCTTGCCGTCCTTGTTGGAGCGCACATAGAAGCGGCCGCGGTAGTGATCCAGGCTGTATTCGTGATCCACCTGACGGGGCAGGAACAGGCGTGGCGTCTGGCCCGGCACATTGGCATCAATGAGGCGCGCCTCGCTGGTGGTGGTGCTGGAGAGGGAGATGACGATGAAATCTTCCGAGGTGGTGGCGTAGAGGCTCACATAGAAGGAGTCGTCCTTCTCCTCGTAGACCAGGGTATCCTTCGCGGGGTCCGTGCCCAGCTCGTGGCGATAGACCTGGTAGGGCAGCAGGGTCTTGGGGTGCTTGCGCACGTAGAAGACCGTCTTGCTGTCGTTGGCCCACACCAGGTTGCCGGAGGTGTTCTCGAGGGTGTCGGCGGCCCAAGCGCCACTCTCCAGATCGAGGAACTGGATCCTGTATTGACGGCGGGAGAGATAATCTTCCGCCACCGCCAGCCAGCGGTTGTTGCGGCTCACCTCGAGCGCCCCCAGGGCATAGAACTCGTGGCCTTCGGCGCGCTGGTTGCCATCCAGCAGCAGGGCGGGCGCCCCGTCCCCTTCCACCTTGCTGCGGGAGTAGATGGCGTACTCCTTGCCCGGCTCGTAACGGGTCTGATAGCGGTAGCCGTTCTTCACATAGGGGACAGACTCGTCCTGCTGGGGAATACGGGCCACCATCTCCTTGTAGAGCTGCTCGCGCAGCGGCTTGATCGGTGCGAGCATGGCCTCGGTGTAGGCATTCTCGGCCTTGAGATAGTCCAGCACCTCGGGCTTCTGCCGCTCGTCATCGCGCAGCCAATAGTAGTTGTCGACGCGCGTGTCCCCGTGTTTTTTCAGGGTATGGGGGTGCTTGGCAGCCACCGGGGGGACAATGACAGGCTGGGTGGAAGTATCGCTTGTAGGCATGGCGGACTCTTCGTTGGCATGGGAACAGGGCGCAGCAAGCAGGCAAGCCAGCAGCAACCCCCGGGAAAAGGTGAACATGTCGCATCCTTTGCGCTGTCACAGGGCCGCCCCTCCCGCTGGTGCTGCACGCATCCAGACGGCACACCGGCAGGCAGTGGGAAAAGCGTCCCTGAGAAAATAAAAATTGGCGATCAATCTGCCCCTTGTCGCCCGGGGTTGCAAGGGCTCCCCGGACATTCCCCCCCAAATCGACGAAAAAGGGCCGCCATCTCGCGATGGCGGCCCTCCTCCCTGACCGTGGGCGACACGGGTTCGCTCAGGTGTGCCTCACATGATGGAAGTGTGTCTGCTCACGGTCAGCATCCATCAGCCGGGGTAGCTCGACCAGACTTTGGTCGCGCCCTCGTCACTGATGCTCAGCACCTGATAGGGCTGACCCGGAATATCCATGCCCGGCGCACTCTGGGGCATCCCCGGAATGGTCAGACCGCGGATCGCCGGTTTTTCCTTGAGCAGCTTCTGCACGTCGGCAGCGGGCACATGCCCCTCCACCACATAGCCGTTCACCACCCCGGTGTGGCAGGAGGCCAGCTGCGGGGTGATGCCATGCTGCTGCTTGATCGGGTCAAGCTGCTCGGTTTCCACGACCTTGACCTCAAAGCCGTTCTCTTCCATGTGCTTGATCCAGGTCTTGCAGCAACCGCAATACTGGGACTTGTAGACGGTCATCTGCCCGGTTGCCAGAGCAGAAAAACTGACGGTACCGGCCAGCACGGCCAGTAACAGGGACTTGTACATATCTCACCTCGGTTAAGAAGAAATGCCCGGAAAGGGAAACTCGACTCAGCCGTGGTGACGGGGCGGACGCTCGAGACGCTTCAGGGGCGCCTCCGGCATGAACAGAGAGGGAGAGAGGTATGTCGGCCTGTCGGGCTCAAGCCGGGCAACCGTCAGGCTGTCGTTGGTGAGCACCGTCATGGCGAGCGCCGAGGTGAAGCTGCCGCAGGGCATGGCTTTTTCCAGGGTACGCTCGCTCTGGCTGCAATGGGGCGTCAGGGTACAGAGATCGGTGGCCGCACGGCTGCCAAACGACATCAGCACCAGCACCAGACTCCACAGGGGGAGCCAGCGGCGGGCGCGAGCGAGTTGGCGACGGGTCAGGACCATGAGACGACTCAATGACGAAAGAGGGCCTATGGTAACCCTTGGCCCAGGGGGAGGGTCAACCCCTCCCCCGTTTGCATCAGGGTTGCTGACGGGTGGCTGCCAGCACGATCTCCCGCACGCAGACGTTGGCCGGCTGGTGCCAGGCGTAGAGCACGGCGTCGGCGATCACCTCGGGTGCAATGACGCCTCCCATCTGATCCTTCCAGTCGTGATAGCCCGCCTTGATGCGCTCGTCCGTGGTGTGCCTGAGCAGCTCGGTCTCCACCGCGCCCGGAGCGATGGTCACCATCCGCACGCCCACATCGGCCACCTCTTCCCGGATATTTTCGGTCAGGGCGTGAACGGCGAACTTGGTGGCGCAGTAAGCGGCATGGTTCGGGAAGGTCTTGCGACCGGCGATGGAGCTGATGTTGATGATGGTGCCGCTGCGGCGGGCCTTCATGCCGGCCAGTACCGCATGCACGCCATTCAGAACCCCCATCACGTTGATGTTGAGCATCTGCTGCCACTCGGCGGGATCCTGCACGTCGGCCTGTCCCAGCAGCATGACGCCGGCATTGTTGACCAGACATCCCACCGGGCCGAATTGCGCCTCCGCCTGCGCCACGGCGGCCTTCATGGCGGCGGTGTCGGTGACATCGACCCCGATGCAGAGGGTATCGGGCAGGTTCAGCGCCTGCATGGGCTCGACCCGGCGGGCCAGCAACAGCAGCGGATGGCCGGCGGCGGAGAAGGCGCGGGCAATGGCGGCACCGATCCCGGCGGACGCGCCGGTGATCACCACGAGGGACTTGGACATGGAGTTTTCCTTCTGATGCGTTGAAATGGGCGTCAAACAAGGGCTGGCCAGCACGGGGCCCAGTCACTATAGTCGCTACATCCATCGGCGATAAATATAGTTTTCCGCTGGTTATCATCTGAATTAACTATGGTATCCCCATGCTGGACCTGAGATTGCTGCGCTTCTTCATCGCCATCTATGAAGAGAAGAACATCACGGCGGCGGCAGCCCGCTGCCACGTGAGCCAACCCTCCCTCTCCGCCGGCCTTCGCCAGCTCGAAGAAAGCCTGGGGGACAGCCTCTTCATCCGGGGCAAGAAGGGGGGTGGAAGCGAAGGATCCGGCCCACTATCTCTATCCCCACGCCGTCAAGCTGGTGGAAGAGGCGCGTCGCCTGCCGACCCTGTTTCGCCAGAAGGCGACGCGTGCGAGACTCAACATGGCCATCATGCCCGACCTCAGCCGCCGTCGGCTGGCGGGATTGCTTCGGCCGGTGCAGGGGGTGCTGCCCGAGCTGGATCTCACCCTCTCCGATTACGGCACCCCGGCCGACTGCCGGCTGACCCTGGATGCCCTGCGCCGGGAGGACGAGATCTTCCTGCCGCTCTGGGAAGAGGAGTACGTGCTGTGCGTTCCCAGGGGACACCCTCTTGCGGACAGGGCGCGTATCGAGCTGGCTGAGTTGCAACACCATGATTTCATTGAGTGCCCACCCTGCGAAGCCCATCAGCAAACCATAGGCCTGCTGGCCTGTGACCGGCTCACTCTCAATCTGGTGGCCAAGGCCGAGAGCAAGGGGCTGGTGATGGCGCTGGTGCTGGCCGGGGTGGGCATCAGCTTCCTGCCCGACGGGCTGGTGGAGGACGAAGCGGGCTTGTGCACCCTGCCCGTGAGCGGCCCCCGGATGTTCCGCCGCATCGGCCTCTGCTACCCCGCCCACCAGACCCTGAATCCGGCGCTGCGCGCACTGATCCCGGAACTGGCGGGCCAGGGAGCTTCTTGATAACGTTTCAGCTCACAGTCTGTCGCATGTGCCGGCAGCAGACCCTCTTCAGGAATCCCATGAAACGCATTCTGGTCATCTTTTCACACCCGGCGCTGCAGAGTTCCCGGGCCAACAAGCAACTGCTGCACGCCATCGAGGGGCTGGAGGGGATCACCCTGCACGATCTCTGCCAGCGCTATCCGGACATGTTCATCAACGTGAAACGGGAACAGGCCCTGCTGGCGGAGCACGACATCATCGTCTTCCAGCACCCCTTCTACTGGTACTCCTGCCCGGCCATCATGAAAGAGTGGATGGACCTGGTGCTGGAGTACGGCTATGCCTACGGCCCCGAGGCCCACGCCCTCAGCGGCAAGCAGTGGCTCAGCGCCATCACCACGGGGGGCGGCCCCGAATCCTACTGCCGCGCCGGCTACAACCAGCGCCCGCTGCTCGACTTCCTGCTCCCCTTCCAGCAGACCGCACAGCTGTGCGGCATGCGCTGGCTGCCCCCTTTCGTGCTGCACTCCTTCCACAAGCTCGAGGATCCCGAGGCGCTGCGCCGCTGCGGCCAGGACTATCGCCAACTGCTGTGCGCCCTGCGTGACGAGCAGCTGACCCCGGCCCAGCTGGCCGAGAGCCCCTATCTGCGCGATCTGCTGGGGGTACTCCCATGACACACACTCGATCCGGGCGCAGGCCCGGCCAGCCCTCACCGGCATTCATCATGTTAAGGAGGAGCCGCTGATGGGACATGGATTGCTGTTTGACGCCCTGATCTACCTCTCGGCGGCGGTGATCGCCGTCCCGCTGGCCAAGCGGTGGGGGCTGGGCTCCGTCCTTGGCTACCTGCTGGCGGGGATCATCATAGGTCCCTTCCTGCTTGGTCTGGTGGGCGAGCAGAAAGACGTGATGCATTTCGCCGAGTTCGGGGTGGTGCTGATGCTGTTTCTGGTCGGTCTGGAGCTGCGCCCGGCCCTGTTGTGGCAACTGAAAGGGCCCATCCTCGGCACCGGTGGTCTGCAGGTGCTGCTCACCAGTGTCGCCCTGACCGGGGTGGGTTATCTTTTGGGTCTGCCCTGGCAGCAGGGGCTCGCCATCGGTCTCATTCTTGCGCTCTCCTCCACCGCCATCGTGCTTCAGAGCCTGCAGGAGCGCAAACTGATGCAGAGCGAAAGCGGCCGCTCCGCGTTTGCGGTGTTGCTGTTCCAGGACA
Organism: Aeromonas sp. ASNIH8; assembly: GCF_002919855.1. Lineage (NCBI taxonomy): Bacteria > Pseudomonadati > Pseudomonadota > Gammaproteobacteria > Aeromonadales > Aeromonadaceae > Aeromonas > Aeromonas sp. ASNIH8. The sequence continues at coordinate 23,408 of NZ_PQLN01000065.1, forward strand.
TCGCCGTCATCCCCATCCTGGCGATCCTGCCGCTGCTGGCCATCGCGCCGGTCGCCAGCAGCGGCAGCTCGGAGCTGGCAGGCTGGCAGCACGGCCTGCTGGTGGTGGCCGCCATCGCCGGCATCGTGCTGGGTGGCCATTACCTGATGCGGCCGGTGTTTCGCGCCATCGCCCAGTCCCACATGCGGGAGATCTTCGTCGCTGCCGCCCTGCTGCTGGTGATCGCCATCGCCGTGCTCATGGAATCCGTCGGCCTCTCCCCCGCCCTCGGCTCCTTCCTCGCCGGCGTGGTACTGGCGGACAGCGAATACCGCCACGAGCTGGAAGCGGACATTGAGCCGTTCAAGGGACTGCTGCTCGGCCTCTTCTTCATGTCGGTGGGTGCCGGCATCGACTTCAGCCTCTTTGCCGCCCATCCCCTGTTGATCCCGGCACTGGTGATCGGTCTGATGGTGCTCAAGTGGCTGGTGCTGATGGGGCTCGGCTTTGTCATTCGCCTCTCCCCGAACCAGCGCTGGACCTTCGCCCTGGCCCTGGCCCAGGGCGGTGAGTTCGCCTTCGTGCTGTTCTCGTTCGCCGCCCAGAACAAGGTACTGCCGGGCAGCACCATCTCACTGCTGACTCTGGTCGTCGCCCTCTCCATGGCGCTGACACCGCTGCTGCTTATCCTCAACGATCGGGTGATCCAGCCCTGGTTCGACTACCGCAACCAGAGCGACACCCCCGAACACGAACAGCCCGAGCTGGTGGAACACCCGGTCATCATCGCCGGCTTCGGTCGCTTCGGTCAGATAGTGGGGCGTCTGCTCCACGGCCATGGTATTGGCACCACCATCCTGGAGCAGGATGCCAGCCAGATAGAGATGCTGAGAAAGTACGGCTACCAGGTGTTTTATGGGGATGCCAGCCGACTCGACCTGCTGCACGCGGCCGGCGCCCACAAGGCCAAACTGCTGGTGCTCTCCCTCAATGACCCGGCCACCTCCCTCGAAGTGATCGAGATGGTGAAAAAGCACTTCCCGCACCTCAGAATACTGGCCCGTGCCCAGGATAGACCCCATGCCCACGAGATCCTGCGCCACGGGATAGACAGCGTGCACCGCGAAACCCTGGGGTCGGCCGTGGATCTTGGGGTAGAAGCACTCACCCTCTTGGGATTCAGGGCCAATCAGGCCTGGCGTGCGGGGCAGATGTTCAAGCAGTATGACAACCGGCTGCTGCGGGAACAGGTCAACTACCTGGACGACGAGCACACCTATATCAACAAGAGCCTGCAATACCGCGACATCCTCTCCGACCTGCTGCAAGACGATCAGGAAGGACAGGAGCGTACCCACGCCCATCAATGGAACAGCGGTCTGCCCGACAACAACAAGGAAGCAACATGATTGCCTATTACCCCATGCTCAAACACCTTCACATGACCCTGGCCCTGGTCAGCCTGCTGCTCTTCCTCTACCGCTGGAGCCTGGCGCTGGCGGGCAGCGGGCGGCTGCAACAGAAATGGTTGAAGGTGCTGCCCCACATCAACGACACCTTCCTGCTGCTGTTTGGCGTGCTGCTGGCGGTGGCCCTGCAGATGAGCCCTGGCCAGCAGCCCTGGTTGATGGCCAAGCTGATTGCCCTGGTGATCTACATCGGCCTGGGCGTCATGGCGCTCAAGCGCCCTGCCCGCGGTCAGAAGCTGGTGGCCGGAGTGGCCGCTCTCGCAGTATTCGGCTACATGGTGGGCGCAGCCATCACCAAATCAGCCTGGTCCTGGCTGGCATAACGACGTGTCGAGGTGGGGGCCCGTCCCCCACCTCCTTCCCACCTCCCCCCTCCTTACTGCTTCCATTTCCTTCCTGTCACCCTGGTCGCGAGCATCCTCGCAAGACTTGTTTTCAATAAAAAAGGGCTCAAACAACCCCTTTTCATTGCTATTTTGTTTTATTTATCAATGCCTTGTTTCTTCATGTATGAAAATGGCGACAGTTGTCGCAGCAAAACTTGCGACATAGACTGTCGCAGGCCATGGCTAGGATACACTCAACGCTAAACCAGTGAAGGCATGCACCATGAGTAAGAAGCTGTTACGACAACTGACCTTGGCGCGTTGCATCCCGCACCGCCCTTACAAGCTGACCGCCAGCCAACTCCAGGTAAAACTGGAAGAGGAAGGCATTCACGTCAGTCTCCGTACCGTGCAACGGGACCTGGAAGAGATGTCCGGCATGGGACTGTTCGACCTCACCTCCGATGAGCGCAGCAAGCCTCATGGCTGGTGCTTCGAGCGCCATGGTCTCAATGACTTTGCCAACATCATGCCGCTCTCGCTGGCAGTGGCCCTGAAAACCTGGAGCGACCAGGCAAGCCAACTGTTGCCGGCAAGCGTGCTGACCGAATTGAACCCGCTGATCGACAAGGCTGGTCAGGTGATCCGCGACAGCCAGAGCGAACTGGCCGAGCGCTGGCTGGAGAGCGTGCACCAGTCACCTCGCCCCTTCGCCGGCAATCCGGAGATCCGCCGCAGCACCCTGATCCGCGACGCCCTCTGGCGTGGCCGCAAGTTCAGCGCCGAGATCCAGCGTGTCATCAAGGAGCGTACTGTCTGGCTCTGCTATGACCGCATCAATCCCCTCGGCATCCTGAACCAGCCCGATGGCCCCATCCTGCTCTGTACCCTGTCCGAGCTGGATCCCAAGGTCTACGGCATTCCGTTCGATCACATCAAGAACGTGGAGTTGACCAACTTCAGCGCGACCCAGCCGAAGGACTTCAATATCCAGAAGCTGATCCGCGACCAGGGTTATCAGGACGTCAGCGGTCCGATCCGCTTCGTCGGGCGCATCGATGCCAACTGCCCGACACTGATCGATGGACAAATCCCGGGGCATAACCCGCGTATGACCCGTTACGACAAGCGCAGCGTGGTGGTGGAGACCGAAGTGCAGGATACGCCCGAGTTCCGCTCCTGGCTGAACAACATGAGCGGCAACCTGGAGGTACTTGCACCCGAATCACTGCGCAAGGCCTACCCGACTCCTGGGACAAGGGTCAGCTAAAGAAACCAGCAGACAATACAAAGCCGAGATTTATCTCGGCTTTTGTCTACTTTTAAAGCATAAGTATTCAATTAATTTTGAACTCTTACACCCCTGATTGAAGCGGCTGTACCATCGTTTTCCTACCGATTTCTGCTTGTAAGAGATCTGCCATTCCCCCTGTAAGACCCCTCAGTGTTGAACCGTACGTGAAGCCATCCCGCACTGGGTATGCTTTCCATGGAAACTATCTAAGCAACTGATAAACTTAGATAATATTCCACACAAGCCCATTTCTGCACCGCATGTCACGGAACCCAAGCCGAATGCACACCTTGTTCGAGCCCGTAATTGCCTTAGTATGGGTCTCACAAGGACGAGCTGATTCGGCAGGATGCAGAAACAGCGCATAAACAAGGAATAGCCTGCAGGATGTGGGCAAGGAACACCTCGGGATGGGGTTGATAGCCAGGATGGTTATCACAAGGATCGACAGGACAACCGCAGGATGCGGTAGTTGGATACCTCGGGATGAGGTTGAGTGGCACGGATTGTCGCTCATCAAGGATGAAAGGACACCGCAAGACGCGGTCAGGAACAGCTTCAAGATGAAGCGTGATAGCTAGGATGGTTATCAGTCAGGATGACGCAGGAACACCACGGGATGTGGTAATGGACACCTCCAGGAAGGAGAGGGTGAAGCAATCAGGACAGATTGCCAGGCTAGGAAGGCCACAGGACACCCCAACGGATTGGGAAGGGGAATTTCCAAAGGAAAGGATAGCGTCAAGGATTGCAGGGAGCATGGCAGTTCAGGGAATGGACGAAATGACTTGAGGGGACAGCATCTGCTGTCCCCTTTTCTTTGTGCACCCCATGCTCGCCACACAACAGAAAATGGTATCAGCCTGAGCGATCCTGCCCACATCACGCCATCTGCATCACTGATAACCTGTTTGTATACCCACCAGAGGCAGCCACAGTAGCGCTCCTTGCCTTTCCTCCGCCCTCCCTCGTCAATGCTCGGCGACATCCACTAGGCCCTCAGAGCGCAGCAGATCAGCCACAACCAACCAGCCAGGATATTTCCTGGCGACTAACTCCAGGTAACGATGGCCACTGGCATCTGCTCAGCCAGGCAGATTGTTGAGTCATCCCTTAACTGTCTATGTGTTGCGTATTCCGGCGAAGTTGAACAGCCATTCCGGCCAACGTGAACACCCTGATCCTTAACGCGCTCACGTCACCCCGTTTCTAACTCGAGTGTTCAGATTGGGTCAACTCACTTCTCCTCTTTCTCA
>NZ_PQLN01000066.1:0-25199 GCF_002919855.1 Aeromonas sp. ASNIH8
GTTGGGGTCGCTTGGGGGGTGTGTGGGTTGTGTCGTGGCAAAGGTGGGGAGGGCGCTTGATGCGTGTCTGCTTGTCGTTCCGCCCGCTCAGTGGCCTGGGCTGGTGGGGCCAGCACTAGATGATATTGTGCTCTGCCAGCGTGGGCGTGGGGGAGGGCACACCCATCTTCTCCAGATAGAGGGGGGAGGCGAACAGACCGTACTGGATGTGACCCAGACAGAGGGCGTTGGGCAGGGTCTGGGGGAGCTCGCCGTTGAAAAAGACCAGGTCCCTGTCCTGATCCGCCTGGAGGGCATGATCGTTGGATTGGCGGATGTCGAATTGTACCCCGGGATAGCGCAGGCCGAAGTCCACCAGCATGTCGACCAGGATGGTGTTGAAGAGGGCGATGGGGGCCGCGAGGCGGATGAGGCCGCTGATGTCCGTCTCCTCACCCCGGATTTCGCCGGTGGCCTGCTCTATCTCTGCCAGGGGGGTACAGAGGCGCTCGTAATAGCGCAGCCCTTCGTCCGTGAGACGCAGCTTGCGGGTGGATCTGTGCAGCAGGCTGCATCCGAGCTGCTCTTCCAGTTGGGAGATACGTCGACTGATGGTGCCGGTCGGCATGCCCAGCGCAGCGGCGGCGTGGGAGAAACCGCCCTCTTGCACCACCTTGACGAACAGATAGAACTCTTCGATGTACTTCATAGCGGTTTTAGGGGGTGTTCTGGCTGTAACAAGCCAGTGACCTTATGAAGAGTCACCGGGCTTGGCAAGCGCAATCCGGCGTTTAATTGATCTGGATTAGATTCGACTCGCGCTGGTATTGCTGGAGCAGATGGACGAAATCTTCCGGGGATCTGTCCAGGCTGTTGTCGGGCACCAGCAGATCGTACCCCAGCAAATCACGCAGCCGTGCCATGCGGTTGCCGAGCATGGCGATCACCCCCTCATAGCGCTGGCCGGAGGGTGAGCAGAAGCGGCTCTCCTCCAGCAGTCCCTCTCCCAGGAGCCCACTGCCGCACCCTCCGGTCGGGCAGTCGGAGCGCTCGCTTCGCATGGCCTGCATCAGCACGGCGCGCTGCTCGGTCAGCAGACGGACGGCGAGCCGGGGTGTGATCAGCGTCAAAAAAGCGTCGTAATCCTTTATTTTCAAACCGATGTAGGGCAGCTCCACCAGATCCCACCCAAAATGGATACGTGGTTGGTCAATTCGCTGAATATTTCTCCATTTCAGGATCCAGCCGCCGTACTTGTGATGGTATTGCAGGCAGTCCTGACACAAAGAGAGACTAAAATGAGGCTCACCCAGTTTCCAAACCCCGACAAGAATTGTCATCAGGCCCGCGAGGAGGAGGGAAATGGCGGGGATTAGTAGTTGTTCACGAAGAAAAAAAAGTATAAAAATCATAGCAATGGTTATCACCATGCCCAACAATACCAGTGTGAGTCCATTTCTTCGTACCATGGGGATCACATGTAGCGTTTTCATATGATTTCGGCCTTTTTTCATCCGTTTGTTATCCGATTATGGGCCGGAACGGATTTTGTACCAGCGCGAATGCTCCTGTCAGGGGGCGCAACCGACTGGTTCGACCATGAGCTTTCAGCATGAATCATCACTCAACATGAATACGCTAGACGAACGCCTGCTCACCGTGATGGATGTCCTCCACACGCCTGTCTGGGTCTATGACATCCAGCGTCATCATATTTACTGGGCCAACGATGCTGCCCTCGGGCTCTGGGAGGCGAGCTCCCTGGCCGAGCTGAAGTCCCGGGATTTCTCCGCCGACATGGCCGCCGCCATCGATCTGCTGCTGCAGCGCTATCTCGGCGATTTCCAGCAGGAGCGCAGTTACAACGAGTGGTGGACCCTCTCGCCCAAGGGGGTCAAGAAGCAGGTCTATCTGCGTCTTTCCGGGATCCAGCTTGCCGGACGGCAGATGATGATGGCGGAAGCGGTCATCGATGCCGACACCCTCTATCAGGAGTCCTCCCTCGCCACCGGCGACACCCTGGCCTGTCTCTTTGACAACGAGGGGCGCCTCGAGAGCGGCAACCATCACTTCGACATGTGCTTTGGCACCGGCATTCTGACGCTGCCCCAGATCTTCTCCGGTGCGGACGAGGCCTTCTATCGTCGCCTCTCCCGTCTGGACGAAGTAGTGGCCGAAGGGGAGTGCCGCACCCAGAAGGGGATGCGCTGGTTCCAGTACCAGTTTCGCCATATCCAGCAGGGGGCACGGATCCTGCTGACCATGCGGGACATCACGGATCGCAAGCTCGAAGAGCTGGAGCATCGCCACCTGGCCTGGCACGACTCCCTCACCGGGCTGCTCAACCGCTACGGCCTGATGAAATCCCTGGAAGCCTATTGCGGCCTCGGGGGGCGCTTTGCACTGGTGTTCATGGATCTGGACAACTTCAAGCTGGTCAATGACAACTACGGCCACAAGGCCGGGGATCGCCTGCTGGAGCGGGTCGCCGGACGGCTCAAGCAGATCTGCCCGCGGGACGTGGAGCTGGCGCGCCTTGGCGGGGACGAGTTCACCGCCCTGGTGCCCCTCAACCAGGCGAGCGATCGGGCCCAGGAGGTGGCGGATCTCATGCTCTCCCAGATGAGCAAGCCACTGCAGCTGAGCGGTGTCCCCGAGGTCACCATCGGCGGCAGCATCGGCATCGCCATCTACCCGGACGACGCCGATGATGGCGACAACCTCATCACCCGTGCCGACATGGCCATGTACCAGGCCAAGCAGATGGGGCGGCTTCGCTGGCAGCGCTTCACCCCCAGCATGCAGCAGAGCCTGCATCGCAAGCTGACCCTCAAGCAGTTCCTGGCCAAGGCCGTCGGTCGGGGGGAGCTCAGCCTGCGCTATCAGCCCCAGGTGGATGTGGCGCAAGGTCGGGTCATCGGTTTCGAGGCCCTGGTACGCTGGTACAATCCCGTGCTCGGCCATGTGTCGCCGGCGGAGTTCATTCCGCTGGCCGAAGAGATGGGGCTCATCCGGGAAATTGGAAGCTGGGTGCTTTCCACCGCATTGGCCCAGATGGGGGAGTGGCAGCGACAGGACGGGGTGAGGGTGCCGGTGTCGGTGAATCTCTCGGGCTTCCAGCTCTCTGCCAGTTTGCCGGAGCTGGTGGCCCAACTGCTCGAGGCATTCTCGGTGGAGGCGGCGCTGCTGACCCTGGAGCTGACCGAGACGGTGCTGATGCTCGACATGAAGGGGTGCATCGAGATCCTCGACGCCCTGAGCGAGCAGGGGATCAAGATCGCCATCGACGACTTCGGGACGGGCTACTCGTCGCTTGCCTACCTCAACCGGTTGCCGATCGACACCATCAAGCTGGACCGCTCCTTCGTGGTGGGGCTCAACCTGCCGGTGATCCGGGCGACGGTGGCCATGGCCACCAGTCTGGGGCTCGGGATCCTGGCGGAAGGGGTGGAGGAGGAGCACGAGCTCGCGGCCCTGCAGACCCAGGGTTGCCACGTCTTCCAGGGATTCCTGTTCAGCCGTCCCATGACCCCGGAAGAGGTGGCGGCAGCGGGGTTCGCAGTACAGTGCCGGCTGGGCCGCTATCCCCTCGCAAACCATTGAGCAAGTTGTCGATTAATGTGCGGCATCTCCCATTTATGAAGTGTGAGATGCCAAATTAAACATAATTAATCGAATTTTTGTCTCATATCATGGGATCCATTAGACGTTATCGCTAGTATGCGCGCTCATTCCTTGGTAATGGAGTATCACCATAATGAGTCAAGCTGCAGTGAACGAGCGTCCGGCCCCTCCCAACGGCTGGTTGAACCGCTTTCTGAACGGGGTGGAGAAGGCGGGCAACAAGCTGCCGGATCCCGCCATGCTCTTCCTCTATGCCTTGCTGATCGTCTGGGTTGGCTCCTGGATAGGCTCCCAGTTCTCCTTCGATCTGGTCAATCCCCGCACCGGAGAGGCCGTGGTCATCAACAACCTGTTGACCGGGGCAGGGCTGGCGGACTTTCTCGCCAGCATGGTCACCACGTTCACCGGGTTTGCTCCCCTTGGCATCGTGCTGGTGGCCATGCTGGGGGTCGGGGTGGCTGAACAGTCCGGTTTCATCAACACCGGGCTCAAGAAGCTGCTCAAGGTGACGCCGGCGCGCTTTCTGACCCCCATGCTGATCCTGGTGGCCATCGTCAGCCATACCGCCGCCGATGCGGGCTATGTGCTGGTGATCCCCATTGGCGGCATCATCTTCCATGCGGCGGGTCGCCACCCGCTGGCGGGGATTGCCGCAGCCTTTGCCGGGGTTTCCGGCGGGTTTGCCGCCAACTTCCTGCCCTCCGGCGGGGATGCGCTGCTTCAGGGTTTCACCCAGTCTGCAGCCCAGTTGTTCGACCCTGACTACATGGTCAACACCCTGTGCAATATCATCTTCACCGGCGCTTCTTCCTTGCTGATCATCTGCGTGGGCTGGTTTGTCACCGAGAAGATTGTCGAGCCGCGCCTCAAGCAGGTGCCTCTCAACGAGGATCTGGAGAGCGCCGACGAGATGGGTCGTTACAGCGCCCAGGAAAGCTGGGCCTTCAACTGGGCCGGGTTCGCCATGCTGGCGGCCGTGGTGCTGCTGGGGCTGGTGCTGGCCCCCGGCGACTCGCCGATGCGGGCACCGGACGGTTCCCTCACCACTTTCGCCGCACCGGTGATGAAGTCCATCGTGCCCCTCATTTTCCTGCTCTTCATCCTGCCCGGGATCGTCTATGGCTTTGTCGCTGGCAGTTTCAAGAGCGGCAAGGATGTGATCGACGCCATGTCGGCCACCATGAACAAGATGGGCTCCTACATGGTGATGGCCTTCTTCTGCGCCCTCTTCATCAAGGCGTTCGGGGATTCCAACCTCGGTACCCTGCTGGCGCTCTCCGGTGCCGAGGTGCTTCACGCCCTGGCGTTGCCGGGAGAGGTGACCATCGTCGGCATCATACTGCTGACGGCCACCGTCAACCTGGTGGTGGGCTCGGCCTCCGCCAAGTGGGCCCTCATCAGCCCCATCCTGGTGCCCATGCTGATGGCGGTGGGGATCTCGCCCGAGCTGACTCAGGCCGCGTATCGGGTGGGGGATTCCGCCTCCAACATCATCACCCCGCTGATGGTCTTCTTCCCCCTGGTGGTGGTCTATTGCCAGCAGTATGTGAAGAGCACAGGCATCGGCACCCTGGTCTCCATGATGCTGCCTTACTCCCTGGCCTTCCTGGTGAGCTGGACGGGCTTCCTGCTGATCTACTGGGCGCTGGGGTTCCCGCTTGGGTTGCAGGCCCCCTATGTCTATCCTGCCCCTTGAGGGTGACGGGGGGCCTTGGGCCCCCCGCTTTTTTTGGGTAGAGTGTGGCCTTCATCCCGGAGGTACCATGAACCCGACCATCGATCTCATTCTTTCCCATCGCTCCATTCGCCAGTTCACCCCAGAGCCCGTCAGCGCAGAGCAGCTGGATCAGATCCTGAGCGCCGCCCAGAGCGCCGCGAGCTCCAGCTTCCTCCAGGCCAACAGCATCATCCGGGTCACCGACAAGGGGTTGCGGGCCACCCTGGCGGAGCTGGCCGGCCATCAGGCCTATGTGGTCGAAGCGGCGGAGTTTCTGGTGTTTTGCGCCGACTACCATCGTCACAGCCAGATAGTGCCGGAGGCCCGCACCGGCTTCGTGGAGCAGCTCATGATCGGGGCCATCGACGGCGCCCTGATGGCGCAAAATGCCTTGCTGGCGGCCCAGTCACTTGGGCTGGGGGGGGTCTATATCGGCGGCATTCGCAACAATCCGGCCAAGGTGAGCGAGGTGCTGGGTCTGCCCCATCAGGTGATCCCGCTGTTTGGCCTCTGCCTGGGTCATCCCGCCCAGCGGCCGGAGCAAAAACCGCGGCTGCCCCGGGCGCTGGTGGTGCACGAGAACCGCTATCCAGAGACGCTCGATCGCGCCCTGCTGGCCCAATATGATCGGCAGATCCACGACTACTACCAGGCCCGCAGCAGCAACAACAAGGATCAGACCTGGAGCGGGCAGATCAGGGGGATCCTGGGCAAGGAGGCGAGGCCCTTCATGCTGGGATTCCTGCAGTCGAAGGGTTTTTGCCTCAAGTAATGGGGGCGGCGGGCGATATGGAGCAAGACGCACCGGATGCGGTCACCGCCTGGGAGCGTTCTTGTGAGGCAATACGGGATCTGGGCGCTACCCTATGAGGCTAAGCTGTTGTAGGATCTCGCAATTGGATTGGGACTGGAGTGTGAACACCCTATGATTTTAACCCTGATATTGCTGTCAATCGGCGCACTCCTGTTTCTGGTCATCGCCTATAACGTGGTGCAGCAATACAAGCAGAAGGCCGAATCGGACAAGCGCCAGGCCATTGCCCGTCACAAGGCGGTGGCAGACGAGACCGAAGAGGTGTTGCTGAACGTCAACCTGGTGCCCTTTTCCAAAAACATGGTGCTGCTGTTGCAACACCGGATCCTGGATGCCTACCGCGCCATCGCGCTGGTGATGCCCAATGCACAGGTCAAGCAGCGCATCGCCGATGTCCAGCTCCAGATCAAGAACGTGCAGGAGAACTACAGCAGCCAGGACGAGGGAAATTTCAAGACGCCGGAGTCCGACCGCCAGGCCATCCAGATGCTGCAACTGGCCAAGAAGATGCGGGCCGTGCTGCGGGTCGAGCACAACAAGGGCAAGATAGATCCTCAGGGCTTTGCCCAGGAGGATCGCCGCCTCGAGCTGATGCAGCTCAAGATCAACATCGCCAACCTGCTCAAGCGGGCCATGGATGCTCAGATCCAGGGGCAGTACGGCACCTGCCGCCAGCTCTACACCAAGGGACTGGGGGCGCTGGCCAATGTCACCGACAAGGATCCCTACCTGCTGGCGCGGGAAGAGGACATGCGTCAGGGGATGCGCCAGCTGGAAGAACACCTGCAGCAGCACAGCGAGAAGGAGCTGCAAAACATCAAGGACAAAGAGACGGACGAACTGGACGTCCTGTTCCAACCCAAGAAGAAATGGTGATCATGTCACATCCACTGGATTCCACACTGGGGCCCATGGCCCCATTTGTTTGCCAACTGCTCACGGAAATGCATGCCGTCATGGGAGTCAAGGACTCCCCCGTGGTGGATCACCTCTGCTACCGCGCCGCCACCCTGCAGGAATATCTGGAGTTGAAAGCGGTGCTGGCCGCCCACGGAGTCTTGCTGGTGGAGGGGATGATAGGCGGTCGTCCCATCGCCACCTATCGCTTGCACCAGCCTGTCTGCTGGGAGCAGGTGACCGTCCCCTGCATCGAACTGGCCACCCCCAAGGCGGGTCGAAGCCATCAGGCCGGGCTCGAACATATCGAGCTGGTGGTGCCCTCGCTCACGACCTTGGTGACGACGCATCCGGATGTCCCCTTCAAGACCGGCAACATCGATGACGGACGCAATCCGGATATAGGACTGATGCTGCCCTCTGGGCAGATCAAGTTTCATCTGCGCCCGCTTGACGAGGTGATCGACGAAGAGCTCTGCACCGGCGCCGTAGTGCCGGTACCGGCGGACTATTATGACGGTCTGTGAGGTGAGGGCCCGTTGACGGAAGCCTGATCCTGTGGCGTCAACGCACAAGCGGGCGCCACACGTCCTTTCAAGTGACCGAGCCAGAGGCTCAACCCCGCGGTGATCATCAACACCAGCTCGATGCCGAGCACCAGACCCCAGAGCCCCCCTTGCTCCCAGAAGGGATGCAGATAAAGCCCGCCCAGACTGGCCCCCAAGTAATACCCCACCAGATAGAGCGACGAGGCGAGCGCCCGGTTGTGCTCCACGTGCTGGCCGACCCAGGCGCTGGCGCAGGCGTGGGCCAGGAAGAAGCCGAAGCTCGAGACAAGCAATCCCCCGATGATGGCGACAAGGCTCCCCTGCAACAGGGCCAGGCTGCCGAGTGCCATCAGGGCTATTCCCGCCAGCAGCAGGTGTTGTGCTCCCCAGCGATGGGCCCCGCGGCCGCTCAGTGAAGAGGCGACGGTACCAGTGAGGTAGGTCAGAAACAGCATGCCGAGCCATTGGGTCGGCAGGGAGAAGGGGGCCTTGGCCAGCAGGAAGGTGAGATAGCTGTACTGATTCAGGAAGACCATGAAGTTGAGGCCGCCGATGAGATAGGCCCCCACCAGCAGGGGATTGCCAAGGTGGCTCTGGATGGCACGGCGCAGTTGCCCAGGCGCTGCCTCCACGGCCACGAAGCAGCGCTGGGCGGGCAGCAGCCAGATGACCAGTGGCAGCAGGGCGAGGCTGATGATCCCGATACCGAGGAAGGTGTGCTGCCAGTCACCAAACCAGCCAGCCAGCAGACCGCCGACCACCCGGCCCGCGATGCCCCCCAGGGAGTTGGCGGCGATATAGACGCCGACGGCTACGATGAGGGCACGTTTGCTGAACTCTTCCCCCATATAGGCAATGGCGGTGGCGGGCAACCCTGCCAGCAGGACGCCTTGCAGGATGCGCAGGCTCACCAGCACATCAAAGTGGGTGACCCAGGGGATGCACAGGGAGAGCAGGATGGCGGCCGCCAGGGTCCACAGCATGATCCGCCGCCGTCCGAACCGATCAGCCAGACGGGCACAGACGAGCAGGGAGCCTGCAAGCCCTGCGGTGCAGCCTGCCAGCGTCCAGCTGGCGGACAGGGCGCTGACGGAGAAGACCTCTGCCAGGAGCGGCAGCAGGGGATGGGTCTGGTAGAGATTGAGGAATACCAGGAAGGAGCCCAGGCTGAGAGCCAGGGTGGCGCGTATCCATTCGCGACTGCCTACTTCGATCATATGGAGTTGTCCCGACGACTTCTGTGCAGGGTAGTGCGACGAAAAGTATAAATATAATATATTTAAGTTATTACCCTGATAAATGAAATTGATATGGATCTGAAACAGCTCGGATACCTGCTGGCGGTGCGCGATGCCGGCTCCTTCACCAGGGCGGCCCAGGGGCTGAACGTGGCCCAGCCTGCTGTCAGCATGGCCATCGCCAAGCTGGAGCAGCAGCTCGATCTGCGGCTGTTTGACCGACAGGATCGCAGCGTGCGTCTCACCCCGGAGGGAGAGGTCCTCTGTCGCCACGCCGAACGGCTGCTGCGCCAGATGCACCAGGCCGAGGCCGAGATGGCCGAGCTCAAGGGGCTGGAGCGGGGGGAGGTGCGCATCGGCATCCCCTACATGATGGGATCCTATTACTTCCCGCCAATCCTGATGGCATTCAAGCATCGCTACCCCGGTTTGAAGATCCGGGTGGAGGAGGCGGGCACCCGGGAGCTGCTCAGCCGCATGGTGGATGGCAGTCTGGATCTCGCCATCCTCATCACCAGCGATCTGCCACCGGCCCTTGAGGGGGCGCAACTGCTGCGGGAAGAGATGCTGATGGTGGTGGGGGAGGAGCACCCCCTGCGCGGCGCTGAGTCGGTCTCGTTGCCACAGTTCTTCGGCCAGGAGCTCGCCATGTTCCGGCGAGGCTTCTACCACAGGGAACACATGGAGGTGTTGGCGCAGGGGCTGGGGGTAGAGCCTGACATCGCGTTCGAAAGCAATCTCATCCCGCTGCTCAAGGCGGTGGTGCGTCAGGGATTCGCCGTGACCACCTTCCTGCGCATGGCGCTGGAAGAGGAGCCGGCCCTCACCGGCATCCCTTTTTCCCCCCCCATCTTCCTGGATCTCTGCGTAGCCTGGCGACGGGGGGATCCGCTCTCCATGGCGAACCGGGCATTGCGGGATTTTTTGCTAGCACAAGGGGATGTTTCTCACCATTGCGCTACAGATACTCAATGATTGAGTGGTATCACCAATAAAAACGCCTCCAATCTGGAGGCGTATGCTGACAAGGTGGATGCAACCTTACTTCTTGAACAGGTGATCCAGCTTGTTTGCCTTGGTGGAGAGATAAAACTCGTTGTGGGGATTGCGACCTTCCTGAAGGGGCACGCGCTCCGCCACCGGGATGCCAAAGGATTCCATCGCCTTCAACTTGCGCGGGTTGTTGGTCATCAGGCGCAGGGACTTGACCTCGAGCGCCTTGAGCATGTCGGCACAGATGGTGTAGTCGCGCATGTCGGCGGCAAAGCCAAGCGCCACGTTGGCTTCCACGGTATCGGCCCCCTGATCCTGCAGATGATAGGCCCGGATCTTGTTGAGCAAGCCGATGCCTCGCCCTTCCTGACGGACATACAGCAGGACGCCGCGGCCCGCCTTGGCGATGTTTTCCAGCGCGGCCTGCAATTGGAAGCCGCAGTCACAACGCAGACTGAACAGGGCATCCCCGGTTAGACACTCGGAATGAATGCGTCCCAGCACGGGTTCGCCGTCTGCGATATCGCCCATCACCAGCGCGGCATGATCCTTGCCCGTGCCGGTTTCCTGAAAACCAACCAGCGTGAAAGTGCCCCAGGGGGTCGGCAACTTGGATTTGGCCACGAGGGTAACGCTGCTCATATGGTTGCTCCTGACTACAGCTGCTTGAAAAAGGGCGGCTAGTGTAGCGCGCCTTGTGCATAACAACCATAAGAACAAAACCTTGCGCGAGGAGGGGGTTAGCAGATTGGTCATAATAGGCGCAATCGCGACGACTTTTGCGCAATTGTGTGCCCTGACAACTGCCAGCGTCGATGCATTCGGGTATAATCGGCGCCCATTATCCCATCCCGATCAGGGATGCGGGCAACCAGTCAAGATGCCGAGTGCGCAGGAGAAACGTTATGGCTCAGATGGCCCCCGTGATGACTATTGATGGCCCAAGTGGCGCAGGAAAAGGCACCTTGTGCCAGTTGCTGGCTGAAAAACTGGGCTGGCACCTGCTCGATTCCGGTGCCATCTACCGGGTGCTCTCCCTGGCAGCCCTGCATCACGATGTGGAGCTCGATTCCGAAGCAGCATTGGTTCCCCTGGCCGCCAATCTGGATGTGCAATTCCAGGTAGAAGGGGAGCTGGTCAAGGTGATCCTCGAAGGGGAGGATGTTTCCCGCACCATTCGTACTGAAGAAGTGGGCAACGCGGCCAGCAAAATCGCGGCGTTTCCCCGGGTACGTGAAGCCCTGCTGCGCCGTCAGCGTGCATTCCGCCAAGCCCCCGGTCTCATCGCCGACGGTCGCGACATGGGTACAGTAGTTTTCCCCGAGGCGGATGTGAAGATTTTCCTCGACGCCAGCGCCGAGGAGCGGGCCCAGCGCCGCTATAAGCAGTTGCAAGATAAGGGCTTTGATGTTAACTTTGAGCGTCTTTTAACCGAGATTCGGGAGCGTGACGATCGCGACAGAAATCGCGCCGTCGCTCCCCTGAAACCCGCGGAAGATGCTCTTGTTGTAGACTCAACGTCCATGACCATAGATGAAGTGCTGGCAACGGTGCTTGCCTATGCAGAGCAACAACTTGGTGATGTCAGCGCAAACTGATGTCAGTCGTCTGCACCAAGGATGGCGCAGATAATTTAAAACAACCCCGCTTGTGCCGGATTGCAAGTGGATGTTTCATTTGTGACATAAACAATGATCGAATCTTTTGCTCAACTCTTTGAAGAGTCCCTGAACGCCGTTGAAACCCGTCAAGGTTCCATCGTCAAGGGCACTGTCGTTGCTATCGAGAACGGTTTCGTACTGGTTGATGCCGGTCTGAAATCCGAGTCTGCTATCCCGGCTGAAGAATTCAAGAACGCCATGGGCGAGCTGGAAATCAACGTAGGTGACTCCGTTGACGTGGCTCTGGACTCTATCGAAGATGGTTTCGGCGAAACCAAGCTGTCCCGCGAAAAAGCCAAGCGCCACGAAGCCTGGCTGCAGCTTGAAAAAGCTTACGAAGAGCAAGCTACCGTTATCGGTATCATCAACGGCAAGGTCAAGGGTGGTTTCACCGTTGAGCTGAACGGCATCCGTGCCTTCCTGCCGGGTTCTCTGGTTGACGTGCGTCCGATCCGTGACACCGCTCACCTGGAAAACAAAGAACTCGAGTTCAAAGTCATCAAGCTGGACCAGAAGCGCAACAACGTTGTTGTTTCCCGTCGTGCCGTGATCGAGACCGAGAATACCTCCGAGCGTGAAAGCCTGCTGGCCAACCTGCAAGAAGGTCAAGAAGTTAAGGGTATCGTCAAGAACCTGACCGACTACGGTGCATTCGTAGATCTGGGCGGTGTTGACGGCCTGCTGCACATCACCGACATGGCGTGGAAGCGCGTTAAGCATCCTTCCGAAATCGTCAACGTTGGCGACGAGATCGCTGTCAAGGTTCTGAAGTTCGACCGCGAGCGTACCCGTGTATCCTTGGGCCTGAAGCAGCTGGGCGAAGATCCCTGGGTTGCTATCGCCAAGCGTTACCCGGAGACCACCCGTCTGTCTGGCCGCGTGACCAACCTGACCGACTACGGCTGCTTCGTTGAAATCGAAGAAGGCGTGGAAGGCCTGGTACACGTATCCGAGATGGATTGGACCAACAAGAACATCCACCCGTCCAAGGTTGTCAACGTTGGCGACGTGGTTGACGTGATGGTTCTGGACATCGACGAAGAGCGTCGTCGTATCTCCCTGGGTCTGAAGCAGTGCAAATCCAACCCGTGGCAGCTGTTTGCCGAAACTCACGCCAAGGGCGACCGTGTTTCCGGCAAGATCAAGTCCATCACTGACTTCGGTATCTTCATCGGTCTGGATGGCGGCATCGACGGCCTGGTTCACCTGTCAGACATCTCCTGGAACAACCAGGGCGAAGAAGCCGTGCGTGAATTCAAGAAGGGCGACGAAATCGAAGCCGTTGTTCTGCAAGTGGACCCGGAGCGTGAGCGCATCTCCCTGGGCGTCAAGCAGATCGAAGAAGACCCGTTCAATAAGTACCTGTCTGACAACAAGAAAGGTGCTATTGTGAAGGGCAAGGTTACCGAGGTTGATGCCAAGGGTGCCGTGATCGAACTGGCTGACGGCGTAGAAGGCTACCTGCGTGCCTCCGACGCTGCTCGTGACCGCGTAGAAGACGCCACTCTGGTGCTGTCTGTTGGTGACGAGGTTGAAGCCAAATTCATGGGCGTTGATCGCAAGAACCGCACCGTGAGCCTGTCTGTCCGTGCCAAGGACGAGGCTGACGAGCGTGTTGCCATCGACAGCCTGAACCAACAAGAAGAAGTTGTGTTCAGCAATGCCATGATGGAAGCGTTCAAAGCCGCCAAGGGTGAGTAATCCTTGATGCAAGAAAAGGGCGGCATTGCGCCGCCCTTTTTTATCTTGGCAAAATGATTATTGCATGTGATCGGGGAAGGAGATTTAACCTTATGACCAAATCAGATCTCATCGAACAACTGGCAGCCAGCCGCATGCATATGCCGGCCAAGGATGTCGAAGCCGCAATCAAGGAGATCCTTGAGCAGATGGCATCGACCTTGCAAAACGGCGACCGGATTGAAATCCGAGGATTTGGCAGTTTCTCGCTGCACTATCGTGCGCCCCGTGTGGGTCGCAACCCCAAGACCGGGGACAAGGTTGAACTGACCGGGAAATATGTCCCGCACTTCAAACCTGGCAAAGAGTTGCGCGAACGCGTCAACATCATCGAATAATGCAGAAAACGGCATACCTGAGTATGCCTTTTTCATTTTTATGGCCTGGAGTCTGCCCGTTGTCGGGTTTCTCACACTCTTTTCCCATTCGCGCTAGAGTCTGCCTGTGATTTTAAGGATAATCAGTCACTCATTCGCTACAGACAGGGAGCTCCCATGAAGCGTATCTTGGCCCTCATTCCACTGGTGCTGGTGTTTGTCCTGACCCTTGCCATTGGTTCTCAAAATGGTCAGCTGGTGCAGTTCAACTACCTGATTGCCCAGGGGGAGTTCTCGCTCTCCATGTTGCTGGGGTTCTTCTTCGCCGGCGGTTTTCTGCTGGGCTGGCTGGTATTTGGTCTGCTGTTCCTGCGTCTCAAACTGCAAAATCGCACCCTGAACCGAACCATGCGTCGTCAATCTCGCGAGTTGGAGCTTGCCCGGTCGACAACCAAGGAATAATGTCCCTCGATGCTTGAACTGCTTTTCCTGCTGTTGCCCATCGCCGCCGGTTATGGCTGGTACATGGGCCGCAGGAGTGTTCGCCAGGACACCCAGCAACAGAGTAACCAGTTTTCCCGCCAGTACGTGGCGGGCCTCAACTATTTGCTCTCTGACGAGTCGGACAAGGCGGTGGATCTCTTTATCCAGCTGCTGGAAGTCGACAGCGAAACCATCGAAACCCACCTCTCCCTCGGCAACCTGTTCCGTCAACGGGGCGAGGTCGATCGCGCCATCAAGATCCACCAGAACCTGGTCGCCCGTCAGCTGACCCGTGAGCAGCGTCAGCTTGCCTTGCAGGAGCTGGCCCGTGACTTTCTGGCTGCCGGCTTGCTCGATCGGGCCGAAGCACTCTGGAAAGAGCTGTGTGATGACAGCGATTTCGAAGAGACGGCTCTGGCACAGCTCCTGATCATTCATCAGCAGTTGCGTGACTGGGACAATGCCATCGCCGTGGCGGTGCGTCTGCAGAAATTCCAGGGCAAGAAGCTGGCCGAGCCCATTTCCCACTTCTATTGCGAACAGGCGGAGAGTGCCTTGCGCGATGGCGACAAGCCTGCGGGCATCGCCAAGCTCAAGCGTGCGCTCGGTGCCCACCCGGCCTGTGCCCGCGCCAGCTTGCGGCTGGCCGATCTGGCGATGGAGGAGGGCAGGTTCGAGGATGCGGCCAAGGAGCTCCTGCGGGTGTTCGAGCAGGATATCGACTTTGCCTCCGAAGCCATGCCAAAACTGCTCGAATGCTATCGCCAGCTTGGTCGCAGCCAGGAGCTGATCCCGCTGCTTGAAAAAGCGGTAGAGGATCATGCGGGGGTCAGCGTGACCTTGGCGCTGGCCAATCTGGTGGAGGCCCGCGATGGGTTGAGCCAGGCCCGGGCCCTGGTGCTGCGCCAACTGCGTCGCCACCCCTCCATGAAGGGCTTCTATCAGCTGGTCGGTTTCCAGTTGGCCAGTGCCGAGGAGGGGCCTGCCAAGGAGAGCCTGGAGTTGCTGCAGCAGCTGGTCGGTGAGCAGATCAAGATCAAGTCGACCCACAAGTGCCGTCAGTGCGGCTTTGCCACCCATTCGCTGTTCTGGCAATGCCCTTCCTGCCGGCAGTGGGGCACCATCAAGCCGATCCGAGGGCTGGATGGGGAGTAAACGCCAGCGAGGCCAACACGCCCGGGCGAGCACGGATACCCAAGAATTTCAGATGCCAGTGTGCAACCGGGCCCCGGCTCTGCTGCGCCTGGCTGTGGCATAACAATCCATAGGAAGTGACATGCAAGACCCCAAAGTACTGGTCGCGCTGGATTATCAGCACGAAGCCGACGCCTTTGCCTTCATTGAGCAGATCTCACCGGCCCAGTGCCGCCTCAAAGTAGGCAAGGAGATGTTTACCCTGTTTGGTCCCCAGTTCGTTCGTCAACTGGTGGCCAAGGGGTTCGACGTCTTCCTGGATCTGAAATTTCACGACATTCCCAACACCGTCGCCAAGGCGGTGGCGGCCAGTGCGGAGCTGGGCGTCTGGATGGTGAATGTCCATGCCAGCGGTGGCGAACGCATGATGCGTGCCGCCAGAGAGGCGTTGCTGCCATACGGGGACAAGGCGCCCCTGCTCATCGGGGTAACCGTGCTGACCAGCATGGAGCAGTCCGACATGGCGCCCCTGGGTCTGGATGTGACGCCGGCAGAACAGGTGATCCGCCTGGCCACCCTTGCCAAGGTTGCCGGACTGGATGGTGTGGTCTGCTCCGCGGAAGAGGCGAGTGTGCTGAAGGGGCTGCTGGGAGCCGAATTCAAGCTGGTGACGCCGGGCATTCGTCCGAGCGGATCGGCTGCCGGTGATCAGCGCCGCGTCATGACGCCGCTGGCAGCGGTGGAGGCGGGGGCGGATTATCTGGTGATCGGCCGTCCTATCACCCAGTCCTCGGATCCCGCCGCCGTGCTTGGGGCGATCAATGCCGAGCTTTGCCGGTAACGGCGTAATGGGCGAATGAGCGCAGGCCGGATCCCAGATCCGGCCTGCTGCATTTTGGCCGTGGGCTGGCCTTGCCTATGGGGAGCTCAGGAGTGGACGGCCTGGGCGTCCAGACGAATGGGGAAGAGGCCGAGGAGCAGGCCGGCGAGTGCACCGATGAAGTGTGACTCGATGTGTACCCTGGCACCGATCAAGGCGGAGACCGGGCTCTCGCCGGCACTGTAAAAGTCCACACCGAGCTTGATGGCGACGCCCGCCAGCATCAGCCAGCCGGAGTGACGGCGAAAGCGGATGTCCTGCATGGCACCCCATACGAACAATCCGTGCAGCAGGCCGGAGAGTCCCATGTACCACTGGGTTTGCGGGCAGCCCCACCAGATGCCGAGTCCGACCGCCGTTCCCAGCAGCAGCAACAGCACGGGCAGGCGCCATCCCGTCAGGTACTCCTGAAACAGGCTGTAGAGCACGGCCAGACCGCTCAGGTTGAGCAGCAGGTGCCATCCATTGGTGTGTGCCAGATTGCCTGTTATGATGCGCCACCCTTCGCCCTGGGCGATCAGGTCGCGATCGAAGGCGAGCTGATGATTTGGCACGGTGAAAAAGAGCAAGGCAGTGACGAGCGAAAGCGCGATGACCCAGAGCAGACCCGATTTTCCTGACAACATGAAGGAGCCCAACGACAAAGAGAGCCGATACTGTACACGCTGTACCCGGGCCCTCAAAGCGTGCCTGTGCGATTATATTCAACGGTTGCCGAACCTGGCTGCACTCCATATTCTGCAACACCCTGCCGAAGTAGGTCACCCCAAGGGGACGGCTGCGTTGCTGGCGGCGTCCCTGACCGATGTGCGCATCCATGTGGGAGAGGACTTTTCCGACGACGAAGGGCTCAATGTCCTGCTTGCCGACCCCGCTGTCCAGTGCTACGTGCTGTGGCCCGATGAGGAGGCCCTGACCCTGATACAGGCAAGGGAGCATCTCCTGAGGCGTGGACGCACCGTGCGAGCCCACTTCATCCTCCTCGATGGTACCTGGCGCAAAGCCTATCGCATGTTGCACAGCTCGCCTGCACTGCTCGGGTTGCCGCGGATCACCCTCGGCGCCATTGCCGGACAATATTCCATTCGCAAGAAGCCCTTTGAGGAGGCGCTGTCCACCCTGGAAGCGGGCTACCATCTGTTGTCCCAGTGGGAAGGAGAGCCTGAGCGCTTTGCCCCGCTGATGACCCTGTTTACCCATTTGAACCGGCAGTGGCATGACTTTGCACAAGGCCGCCGCCGTTGAGTTGCCCAGAGGAGTGAAAAACATGAAAAAAGCCGTCGTGGTCTTCAGTGGCGGGCAGGACAGCACCACCTGTCTGGTGCAGGCACAGGCCCGCTATGACGAAGTGCATGCCATCACCTTCGATTACGGCCAGCGCCACCGGGCGGAGATTGACACCGCCCGCCATCTGGCGACGGCGCTCGGGATCGCCGCCCACAAGGTAATGGATGTGACCATGCTCGGGGAGCTGGCCATCTCTGCGTTGACCCGGGACGACATACCGGTGAGCTTCGAGCTTCAGGAGAACGGCCTGCCCAACACCTTCGTGCCGGGACGCAACATCCTGTTCCTGACCCTGGCGGCCATCTATGCCTATCAGGTGGGCGCCGAAGCGGTGATCACCGGGGTGTGCGAGACCGACTTTTCCGGCTATCCCGATTGCCGCGACGACTTCGTCAAGGCGCTCAATCAGGCGGTCTCCCTGGGGCTGGATCGCCCCATCCGCTTCGAAACCCCCCTGATGTGGCTCGACAAGGCCGAAACCTGGGCGCTGGCGGATCATTACGGTCACCTCGATACCGTACGTCACCAGACGCTCACTTGCTACAACGGTGTCCAGGGAGATGGTTGCGGGGCCTGTCCGGCCTGCGAGCTGCGTCGCCGTGGCCTGGATCACTATCTGGCTGACAAGAGCGGCATCCGTGCCAGACTTTACGAGAAGAGCGGACTGGGCGAGAAAAGCGGATCCTGAGCCTGTGCCTGGCCCGGGTTTGGGGTATAATCCGCCCCTTTTGCAGCAAGTCGTGACCAAGATGCACTACCCAATCAACGAGATCTTCCAGACCATCCAGGGGGAGGGGGTATTTACCGGCCTGCCCGCCATCTTCGTTCGCCTTCAGGGCTGCCCTGTGGGCTGTCCCTGGTGCGATACCCGCCACACCTGGGTGGTGGACCCCGAGCGTGAGGTGGCCCCTGGCGAGGTGCTCGATCGTTCCAATGAGTCCGACGGCTGGAGCAAGATGAGCACGGAAGATATTCTGGCCAGCTTTACCCGGCTCGGTTACCGGGCCCGTCACGTGGTGTTGACCGGTGGTGAGCCCTGCCTCTACGACTTGCGCGAGCTCTCTTCGGCCCTGGTGGCATCGGGTTATCAGGTGCAGATCGAAACCAGCGGGACCAGTGAGGTGCTGACCCATGAGCAGACCTGGGTGACTGTTTCCCCCAAGATCGGCATGAAGGGTGGGTTGCCGGTGCTGGTC
This sequence comes from Aeromonas sp. ASNIH8, assembly GCF_002919855.1. Lineage (NCBI taxonomy): Bacteria > Pseudomonadati > Pseudomonadota > Gammaproteobacteria > Aeromonadales > Aeromonadaceae > Aeromonas > Aeromonas sp. ASNIH8. The sequence continues at coordinate 18,509 of NZ_PQLN01000066.1, forward strand.
TCTGCCCTCGAGCGGGCCAACGAGATCAAGCATCCGGTGGCCACCGAGCACCATATCGAGGAGCTGGATGCCCTGCTGGCCACAGCCCGGCTGCGCCCCGATGTGATGATTGCGTTGCAACCCATCAGCCAGAAAGCCAGGGCCACGGAGCTGGCCATGGCGACCTGCATCGCCCGTAACTGGCGACTCTCCATCCAGACCCATAAATACCTGAATATCGATTGATATGGATGGACTCAGCGATGAGCGCATCTTGCTGACGCTGGCCAGCAAGATGCCTTACGGAAAATACAAGGGGCGGCGCATCATCGATATTCCCGAGCCCTATCTGGTATGGATGGCGCGAAGCGGTTTTCCAGCCGGTACCCTGGGCCAGTCTCTGGCACTGGCCTACGAGATAAAGCTCAATGGACTCGAGTCCATGATTATTCCCATTATTAACAGGATGTCAGAATGAGAATATATACAAGGCAAGGGGACAAGGGGCTCACGCGACTGGCCGATGGCACTTCCCTGGCCAAAGACGATAAACGTGTCGAGACCTATGGCGCCATCGACGAGCTGAATTCCCAAATAGGCTTGTTGATGGCTGAAATACCCGCCGGGGAGACGACTCTCCTGGCCGATCTCATATTGTTGCAGCAGGAGCTGTTTGATCTGGGCGGGGAGCTGGCATTTTCCAGTGAATCGCAAACGGATGCGCTGTGGCAGGTGAACGAGGCTTGGACGAACAGGCTCGAGCAACAGATCGATGCCTACAGTGCCGGGTTGCCGGTGCTGCGCAATTTTATTTTGCCGAGCGGTTCGCGGGCGGCGGCCCAGGCACATGTGGTGCGTACCTTGACCCGTCGCTGCGAGCGCCTGCTGCTTGGGTTGAGCCGCGTAGAGCGGGTGAATCCGGCTGTTTTGCCCTATCTCAACCGGCTGAGCGACTGGTTTTTCACCATCGCCCGATACTTGCTGGTATCGTCGGGTACCCCGGAGATCCTCTGGGTCAAGGCGGCTGACAGAGGCTGACAACCGCTCGAAGCGGCAATAAAAAAACCTCGCCTTGCGAGGTTTTTTTATTGCTGTGGAAAGGGGCCTGATATTGCTCTCAGATAGCAAAGGCTTCCACGGATTTGCCTTCAGCAACGGCCTTGGCAATGACCGAGGGCATGCGGCCCTGACCGGTCCAGGTTTTTTCCACGCCATTGTCCAGATAACGATATTTGGCGGGGCGGGGCGCACGTTTGCTGACCTTGGTATTCTCGGGAACCACGGTGTTGACCAATTCGGCGGGATCGATCCCAGCGGCCTTCAGCATTTCGGCATATTCGGCAATTTTCTTTTGATGCTCTTCACGGGCCTGGCGTTCGGCGGATTCATCTTGCCGACGTTCATCGACGATGGCGGAGAGCTTTTCCAAGCCTTCTTCCAGTTGTTCCAGCGTCAAATCGCGGCAAGCTGCACGCAGGCTACGGATATTCAACAGCACTTTCAGAAATTCGTTCATATTGGCTACCACGCGAGCAAAATATTAAGGGAAAAACTAGTTTTTCGATAATTTATAGGGGTGTTTGGCACCAAGTCAAGCCTGCCAAAATAATTAATTAGGCTGATAAATTAAGTCTTGAAATAGATATGAAGGATATTTTTACCCGTTTGACGGGCCAACATCTTCGAATGGGTTCATGTCAGATGAAAATATCGCCAGCGGAGTCTTTGATGAACCATTTGACTACCTTTGCAGATATGGGGGCCACAGAAACCTTGAAATTTAATCAAAAAACTTGCTATCACCCGGCGGCTCGATAAAATGTGCCGCGAATACCTTTAAGTAGAGGCGCGCTGCCTATGAGTAACCGAGCGGAGGGTGATGCCTGCGATGCTCGATGAAAGGAGTCGGCGCCGAAGTGACCAGGCCATCATACCGGGTTGCTGGTTCTGCATCTAATAGGTGCAGGACTGCCATAGTCATCCACTATGGAGCGCTACCTGAAGGGGCTGAGGAGTATACCCTCCCCATGGGTTTTGTTTCTTTGATCCTCTCGGTAGATCTCCACCTGTTGTCTTTAGGTGCAAAGAGATCATGGACATCGTTCATTACGCCGACTCCGGTTGGTCCGTCGTTCCCCCCCTGCTGGCCGTTGCGCTGGCGATCATCACTCGCCGCGTCCTGGTGTCGCTGGGGGTGGGCATAGTCGCAGGCAGCCTGCTGCTCAACCAGTTTTCTCCCCTTGCGTCCCTGCATTACATGCTCGATACCGTGCTCAGGATCTTCTGGGTCGACGGTGCGCTCAATCGTGACAACGTCAACATGATCCTCTTCATGTTGCTGCTGGGCGGCCTCATCAGCCTGATGAGCGTCTCCGGTGCGACCCGGGCATTTGCCGAGTGGGCGGAGCGCCGCGCCAAGACCCGCAAGGGTGCCAAGTCCCTGACCGGTCTGATGGTGTTTGCCTTCTTCATCGACGACTTCTTCCACAGTCTGTCGGTGGGTGCCATCTGCCGTCCGGTGACCGATCGCTTCCAGATCTCCCGCGCCAAGCTGGCCTATCTGCTGGACTCAACCGCCGCGCCGGTCTGTGTGCTGATGCCGATCTCCTCCTGGGGGGCTTACATCATCGCCCTCGTCGGCGGCATCATGGCGGCTCATGGTCTGACCGACCAGAGCCCCATCTCCGCCTTCGTCGAAATGATCCCCATGAACCTCTATGCGGTGTTCACCCTGATCATGGTGCTGGTGGTGATCGCCTTCCAGCTCGACATCGGCCCCATGCGCCAGCATGAGCTGTGGGCACTGGAGGGCAAACTGTGGGACGAGTCCAAGGGGCGCCCCATCGGGCTCGACATGGAGAGCCCGGAGGAGAGCAATGGCGGCATGATTGACATGGTGCTGCCCATCCTGACCCTGACCCTGGCCACCGTCTATTTCATGATTGACTCCGGGGCTGCGGTGCTGGCCGACAAGGGGCTGCCGTTCAGCGTGCTCGGCTCCTTCGAGAACACCAATGTCGGCTCCTCCCTGGTCTATGGTGCCCTTTGCAGCCTGGTGGTCTCCATCGGTCTGGCCATGCGCCTCAAGCTCGGGGCAAGCAACTGGATGAAGGCGGCTCCGCAGGGGATCATGGCCATGCTGCCCGCCATCAACATCCTGCTGTTCGCCTGGACCATCGGCGCCGTGGTGCGCGATGTGGAAACCGGTAAATACCTGGCCTCCCTGGCCAATGGCAATCTGCCGGTGGAAGTGCTGCCCGCCGTGGTCTTCGTGCTCTCCTGCGCCATGGCGTTTGCCACCGGCACCAGCTGGGGTACCTTCGGCATCATGCTGCCGCTCGCCGGTGACATGGCGGCCGCCAGCGACATCAGTCTGATGCTGCCCATGCTGGCCGCCGTACTGGCAGGGTCCGTGTTCGGGGATCACAGCTCCCCCATCTCCAGCACCAGCATCCTGTCTGCCACCGGGGCCGGTTGCCATCACATCGATCACGTGATGACCCAGCTGCCCTATGCCCTGGCCATCGCCTTTGGCGCGGCGCTCGGCTACCTGGTGATGGGGCTGATGCACTCCGCGCTGGCCGGTTTCACCGTGAGCGGGCTCTGGTTCCTGATCTTCTCCGGTTACCATTTGCGCAAAGCCCGGGCGTATAGCGCCGTGGCAGTTGCATAAGAGAACAAGGGGCCTGCGGGCCCCTTGGTTTTGGCAGGGGCTTTGGTTAGCATGCGCCCCATCACTCCCGTTTCGGAACCCCATCATGGCTTCACTGCACTACAAATTTGCCACCATGAACTCAGGTAAATCGACCCAGCTCATCCAGGCCCACTTCAACTATCTGGAGCGTGGCATGTATCCGCTGGCCATGACGCCCGCCATCGACGATCGCTTCGGTGCCGGCGTCATCAGTGCCAGGGTCGGTCTTGAGCTGAAAGTGGAGGTGTTCAGCGACAGCTGCGATCTCTTCGAGATGGTCAAGGCGCGCCACGCCGAGCGGCACATCGATGTCTTCATCGTTGACGAGGCGCAGTTCCTGACCCGTGAGCAGGTCTACCAGCTCGCCCGCATCGTCGACGAGCAGGACATTCCGGTGATTGCCTATGGTCTCAAGACCGATTTTCGCGGCGAACTGTTTCCCGGCTCCTACCACCTGCTCTGTCTGGCGGACAAGTTCGAGGAGCTAAAAAGCATCTGCTGGTGCGGCAACAAGGCCCACATGAACTCGCGGGTCAACGAGGCGGGGCAGGTGATGCGTGACGGTGAGCAGGTGGAGATCGGCGGCAACGATCGCTATGTGTCGCTCTGCCGCAAGCACTATCTGGAAGGGCGGGCCTTCAAGTAACCCGTGGCTGGCTCGTGCAGCCTGGACATCAAAGAGGGCGCCCATCTGGCGTCCTCTTTGTCTATGGGAGTCAGTCGATCTCGATGTCGACAGGGGCGATGATGGGGTCGGCCGCCGGCAGGCGGTGGAAGAGCTGGCGAAAATGCTGCTGTACCCGGCCTATGTCCACCAGGGACATGCCGGAGGCGAAGCCGAACCAGACGTAGAGCCCGGTGAGGTCGCGAAACATGGGAGGGAGGTAGCGGGGGGCGTCGATGAGCCCCTCCAGATAGTGCTGATAGAGCACGGGGATGTCGTCCAGGGTCACCTTGCCGACGAACAGCATGGGCAGGATCTCCGGCACCCCCTCCAGCACGGCGCTGCGAATGAAGTTCACCGTCTCCACATAGCCCTTCACATAGGAGAGATCCTTGGTAAAGCAGGCGCCCCCCTCGACCATGCCTCCGCGAAACACCCGCTGGGTGATCTTGTAGGCGTCGTGCTCGCTGGCCCCCTTGGCCACGAAGTGGCGGAACACCTCGATGAAATCGGCGCCACGCTCCGCCATGTCGATGGCCATGACCCGATCCGAGATGCGCTTGGCCCTGTCCGGGAAGGAGCTGAACGTGAGGGTCTCGATGAGTACTGCCAACCCCTCCTGACAGGCGGTGATGCGGGGCGAGCCGGCGCCGAGCCAGGTGGCGTAAGATTGCTGGCGGCCGTTGAGGGTGGTGCCGACGTGAACCCAGCCTTCGTGTACCTCCAGCACCTGCAGATCGAGTTCCGAGAAACGGGCGTGGGAGTTGAGCTTGATGTAATCCCCCCCGGCGGCGGCATCGGAGACGATGCCATCGCTGAGCTTGACCTGGACTGTGCCGTCGCTGAAGTAGCTCGACAGCTTGCCTTGCAACCTCGCCACCGCGGCTTCCCCCTCGAACTCCTTGGGGTAGGGGCGCACCAGGTGGCGGGCGCCGGGCAGGGAGAAGATGTCGCACAATCTGGCCCCCAGCTCCTTCAGGGTCTTGCGATCCCCGCGCAGGTGATCGCTTGCCGAGCCGTAGAGGCGCTGGCTGTAGCGCTGGAAGTCAGGCTGCCCGCGCTGGCGCAGCATCTCGATGACCACCATGTACTGATCCACCGTCTCTTGCAGGATCCGGCCGAGATCGTCCTGAGGGCCGAGGCGCCGGCGGATCCTGTCCCTCAACTCCTTGAGCTCAAGGTACTTGTTGCGGGGATCGAACCCCAGGGGGAGGGATTCATAGAAGTGCCTGTCGATGGCGGGCAGTGCCTTGCCGCCACTTGCCAGAAAGTCGCTTTGCAGGTGACGGGGCCATTTGATGGCATCCAGGATGCGGATGGGTTTTTGCAGGGCGAGCAGTTCATCCGAGAGGGATTTGAGGTGCAGGCGATACTTTTCTTGGATGGTCATCGGGCTCTTTGGAGGCGAGTGCGCTACGAGAATGGCTGAGTATAGGCACAGGGCCTGTCAAAAAGAAGCGAGACGACGGGGATCCGGCCTGTGTGCTTTTGGTTGTCTGAAAATTGGTTTAGACTGCGCCCCTTGATCTCTACCGTGTCGTGAAAATGATGAATATCCCCAGCTCTGAAATGATAATGCGTTGGTTGCAACAGGCCCGGATCGAGCACTATGTGTGCGATCAGTGTCATGGCATCCACATGGTCTCCCTGCAGTCCGTCGAGGGCATCCAGGAGAGCCGGATCTTCGTGGAAGAGGAAGGGCTGCTGTTCTCATCCGAGCTGGAGGTGCGCCCCTCATCGCTACTGCCCCTGGTGGCCGAACTGGGTCGTCTCAACATGCAATATCCGTCCCTCAAGGTGTTCCTCGACATCATCGATGACAACCTGCCACGCCTCGTTGTGGGTCACACCGTCTTTACCAAGGCGGGTCTCACCGTCGAGCAGTTCCTGCTGTTCGTTGAAAGCACCACGGCAGCCACCCATGAAGTGGTTTCCGAATGTGAACGCCTTGGCTTCCTCAACCTGCCGGAAATCCAGGTCGCACCGGAATCCGTTCACTGACCTCAGCACCTGAACTGTGCGTTTAATGTGCGAACGGTTCGCTGCGGCTAAAAAGCCGTTGACGGCGGCGGGGCTTTCCCCTAAATTACGCCCCGTTCCAGCGCAACGGCGCAGCGAACACCGTGTTGGCTGAACACGTTAAACCACAGACAAAATTTGGTGCGGTATCCGAGAGGCTGCCCACCGACGAAGTCGGCAAGATGCACGCGCAGCGCGCTCCGAAAGTCACTTCAAGCAGTAAAAATTTGGTGAGGTGTCCGAGTGGCTGAAGGAGCACGCCTGGAAAGTGTGTATACGGCAACGTATCGAGGGTTCGAATCCCTCCCTCACCGCCAAATATAACCCGTTGAATT
>NZ_PQLN01000067.1:0-24317 GCF_002919855.1 Aeromonas sp. ASNIH8
GAATTTGTAGGCTTTCAGAATTTGCATTTAGCGCTCAGTGTGCAGCATTATTGCCATATCTATTAAGCCCGATTGAGTGACAGAATGCAATTCACTAAAATTAATAAATCACGCCATGCGGCCTACGTTTTGCACGTAAATTTGGTGTTTATCACCAAGTATCGAAAGCCGATATTGGGGGATCTGCATCACGCTTCATTCGGTCAGTGTGCGGCAGAGGTTTGCAGAGGTTTTGGTGCGGAACTGAAAGAGTGTGACGGAGAGGCTGATCATGTTCACATGCTGATAGAGTACGCGCCAACGGTGCAGCTATCGGTACTGGTGAACTCGTTAAAGGCGGTCACATCAAGGCGACTGCGTAATGAATTTCTGGACTTGAGAGGTGCTTACAGCAAACCCGTACTCTGGTCACGCTCTTACTTTGCGGGCTCTTGCGGCGGAGCACCGTTGGAGGTGATCAAGCAATACATTCAAAACCAGCGGGGCTGACGCCCCGGCGAAATTCCCCTCCCACCTACGTCGGAGGGAGTCCCCTTTCGCATTTAAGATGGGCGCCGCCATCCTCGACGCCCTGATCGGCACCATGTCCCCCCTCATCCCGGCCATCATCGGCGGCTCCATGCTCAAGCTGCTGGCCATGGTGCTGGAGATGACCGGCGTACTGGAGAAAGGCTCCTCGACCCTCACCATCCTCACGGTAGCCGGGGATGGGGCCTTCTTCTTCCTGCCCCTGATGGTGGCCGCCTCCGCCGCCGTCAAGTTCAAGACCAACATGTCCCTGGCCATCGCCATCGCCGGGGTGCTGGTGCACCCCAGCTTCATCGAGCTGATGGCCAGAGCCGCCGAAGGGGAGCAGGTGACCTTCGCCCTGGTCCCGGTGACCGCGGTCAAATACACCTACACCGTCATTCCGGCGCTGGTGATGACCTGGTGCCTCTCCTACATCGAGGGCTGGGTCGACCGCATCACCCCGGCGGTCACCAAGAACTTCCTCAAACCCATGCTGATCGTGCTGATCGCGGCCCCCCTCGCCATCCTCTTCATCGGCCCCGTCGGCATCTGGATTGGCACCGCCATCTCCGGCCTGGTCTACACGGTCCACGACTACCTGGGCTGGCTGTCGGTGGCCATCATGGGGGCGCTCTGGCCCCTGCTGGTGATGACCGGCATGCACCGCGTCTTCACCCCGACCATCATCCAGACCATCGCCGAGACCGGCAAGGAAGGCATGGTCATGCCCTCCGAAATCGGCGCCAATCTCTCTCTTGGCGGCTCGTCCCTGGCGGTGGCCTGGCGCACCCGTAACCCGGAACTGCGCCAGACGGCGCTCGCGGCGGCTGCCTCCGCCATCATGGCGGGGATCTCCGAACCCGCGCTCTACGGTGTGGCCCTGCGCCTCAAGCGTCCGCTCATCGCGAGCCTCATCAGCGGCTTTGTCTGCGGTGCCGTCGCCGGCATGGCGGGGCTCGCCAGCCACTCCATGGCCGCCCCCGGGCTCTTTACCAGCGTGCAGTTCTTCGATCCGGCCAACCCCATGACCATCGCCTGGGTGTTCGGCGTGATGGCCCTCTCGGTGGTGCTCTCCTTCGTGCTGACCCTGGTGATGGGGTTCGAGGACATCCCGGTCGAGAGCCCGGCCTCCCGCGCCGAGCCCGTGCAACCCGTCGCCACCAGCCAGGCGCAGGCCGGGCTGTGACACCCCATTCAGACATGACAAGAGGTAACAGATGTCGTTAACAAGATTTCCCGAGGGCTTTCTCTGGGGCGGTGCCCTGGCCGCCAATCAGGCGGAGGGCGGCTATCTCGAGGGGGGCAAGGGGCTGACCACGGTGGACATGATCCCCCATGGCCCGCGCCGCATGGCGGTCAAACTCGGCCAGGAGAAGCGCATCACCCTGCAAGATGACGAGTTCTACCCAAGCCACGGGGCCATCGATTTCTATCACCGCTATCGGGAGGACATCGCCCTGATGGCCGAGATGGGCTTCACCGTGTTTCGCACCTCCATCGCCTGGGCCCGTCTCTACCCCAGGGGGGACGAGCGCGAGCCCAATGCCGAGGGCATCGCCTTCTACCGCGCGGTGTTCGAGGAGTGCAGAAAGTACAACATCGAGCCCCTGGTGACCCTGTGCCACTTCGATGTGCCCATGCACCTGGTGACCGAGTACGGCTCCTGGCGCAACCGCCAGATGGTGGAGTTTTTCACCCGCTACGCCCGCACCTGCTTCGAGCAGTTCGACGGCCTGGTGAAGCACTGGCTCACCTTCAACGAGATCAACATCCTGCTGCACAGCCCCTTCTCCGGGGCGGGGCTGGTGTTCGAGCAAGGGGAGCACCAGGATCAGGTGAAGTATCAGGCCGCCCACCACGAGCTGGTGGCCAGCGCCCTGGCGACCCGGATCGCCCACGAGGTGAACCCGGCCAACCAGGTGGGCTGCATGCTGGCGGGGGGCAACTTCTACCCCTACTCCTGCAAGCCCGCCGACGTCTGGACCGCCCTCCAGAAAGATCGGGAGAACCTCCTCTTCATCGACGTGCAAGCCAGGGGCGCCTATCCGGCCTATGCGCAGAGGGTGTTTCGTGACAAGGGGGTCACCCTGGTGAAGGGGCCGGAAGATGACGAGATCCTCAGGCACACAGTAGATTTCGTCTCCTTCAGCTACTACGCCTCCCGCTGCGCCGCCGCCGACATGAATGCGGGCAACACCAGCGAGGCCAACGTGGTCAAGTCCCTGCGCAATCCCCACATCGAGGTGAGCGAGTGGGGCTGGGGCATCGACCCCCTGGGCCTTCGCATCACCCTCAACACCTTGCACGATCGCTACCAGAAGCCCCTCTTCCTGGTGGAAAACGGCCTGGGGGCAGTGGACGAAGTGAACGAGCAAGGGGAGATAGAGGACGACTACCGCATCGACTACCTGCGCGCCCACATCGAGGCCATGGGGGACGCCATCGAGGACGGCGTGCCCCTGATGGGGTACACCAGCTGGGGCTGCATCGATCTCGTCTCCGCCTCCACCGGCGAGATGAGCAAGCGCTACGGCTTCGTCCACGTGGACAGGGACGACGCCGGCCATGGCACCCTGGCCCGCCGGCGCAAGAAGTCGTTCTGGTGGTACAAGAAGGTGATCGCGAGCAACGGGGAGGATCTGGCCTGAGGACCCTTGTGTGGGTTGTCCAGGCGCTGCGCCGAGTGTACGAATACAAGATGGGGGCCTAGGCCCCCATCTTTTTTCATCGCGCTGGCAATCTGAAAACGTTTAACTGCCTTCGTTGAAGATCTCGAGGTTGCTGGTCCCTTCCTGCCACTCGCGCACCGCCTTGTTGTCGTCGCTGCGCAGGGCATTGAGGTGGTCCAGATAACCCTGATCCACGTCGGAGGTGACGTAGTGGCCGTTGAAGACCGAGGTCTCGAAGTGGCGCAGCTCGGGGTTGATCTCCCGCACCGCCTCTTCCAGATCTTCCAGATCCTGGAAGATGAGGCCGTCAGCACCGATAAGCTTGCACACCTCTTCCACTTCACGGCCATGGGCAATGAGCTCGTTGGCGGTGGGCATGTCGATGCCGTAGACGTTGGGGAAGCGAATTTCCGGCGCGGCCGAGGCGAAGTAGACCTTGTCGGCCCCCGCTTCACGGGCCATCTGGATGATCTGCTCGGAGGTGGTGCCCCGCACGATGGAGTCGTCCACCAGCAACACCTTCTTGCCCTTGAATTCGGAGCTGATGGCGTTGAGCTTGCGGCGCACCGACTTCTTGCGCTGGGTCTGGCCCGGCATGATGAAGGTACGGCCGATGTAGCGGTTCTTCACGAAGCCCTGACGGTACGGCAGGCCCAGGGTGTGGGCGATTTCCAGCGCCACGTCGCAGGAGGTCTCGGGGATGGGGATGACCACGTCCACGTCGAGATCATCCCACTCCCGTGCGATCTTCTGGCCCAGCTTGCGACCCATGTTGAGGCGGGCGGCATAGACGGAGACCTTGTCGATGAAGGAGTCGGGGCGGGCGAAGTAGACGTATTCGAAGATGCAGGGGTTCATCTGCGGGTTCTCCGCACACTGCTCGGAGAAGAGCTGGCCCTGCTCGGTGATGTAGATGGCCTCGCCCGGGGCGACGTCACGCACCGTCTCGAAGCCGATGGCGTCGAGGGCCACGCTCTCGGAGGCGAGCATGTACTCCACCTGCCCCTGCTCGTCGACCCGGCGACCCAGGATCAGCGGGCGAATGCCGTTCGGGTCACGGAACCCGATGAGGCCGTGGCCGATCACCAGAGAGACCACGGCATAGGCGCCGCGGATCTGCTGGTGCACCTTGCGCACCGCCGAGAAGATATCTTCCGGGCGCAGCGCCATCTTGTCGCACAAGTCCAGCTCGTGGGCCAGCACGTTCAACAGCACTTCGGAGTCCGAGGTGGTGTTGATGTGGCGGCGGGCCACCTTGAACTGCTGCTCCTTGAGCTCCTTGGCGTTGGTGAGGTTGCCGTTGTGGGCCAGCACCATGCCGTAGGGGGAGTTCACGTAAAACGGCTGCGCCTCTGCCGCACTGGAGCTGCCTGCGGTGGGATAACGGACGTGTCCGATGCCGATATTCCCTTTCAGGCGCTGCATGTGGCGCACTTCAAACACATCCTTCACCAGACCGTTGGCCTTGCGTTGCCGGAAGTTTCCACTGTCAATGGTCACGATCCCGGCGGCATCCTGTCCCCTGTGCTGCAACACCGTCAAGGCGTCGTAGAGGGCCTGATTGACGGGGGTGGTGCCAACTATACCGACAATACCGCACATGTCTTTGCTACCTCGAAGTCACTGTACCTGTTGAAGAAAACTGGACGAGTTCATCATGAACCCGAAAAACCACTGGATCACCGGCTTGAACTCCGGCACCAGCCTGGACGCCACCCACCAGTCGCTCTGGGAGAGGCTGGTGAAGGTATCCATGAAAAACAACAGGGCGCTGACGATCAGCACCCCGCGAATGGCGCCAAAACAGACCCCGAGCACCCTGTCGGTGCCGGAAAGCCCGGTCTTTTCCACCAGCAGGCCCACCACGTAGTTCACCACGCTCCCCAGGATCAGGGTCGCCACGAACAGGGCGGCGATGGCCAGACCGTTGCGAACCATGGCATCGGAAAAAGAGGTGAAATAGACGGCGAGATCGGGATAGAAATGGCTGGCAATGAAAAAGGCGACGAACCAGGTGACCAGAGACATGGCCTCCTTGAGAAAGCCGCGCACCAGGCTGATGAGGGCGGAGAAACCGACGATGCCGATGATGGCGTAATCAATCCAGACCATAGAAAAAGATGTCCTGCGAAATTGCGGCGCAGTCTAACAAAAACGATTGCGCAATGCTTGATAAAATTGTGTTACAGGCCCGAAGGGAGCTATCCCTTCCCCTTGCGGCGGGTTTCCCGGGCCCAGAATGCACAACGCCATGGCATGCCATGGCGTTGTCGTCTGCAACGAGCGCTTACCCGATGTGGGTCAGGCCGCCCATGTAGGATTGCAGCGCAGCCGGGATGGCGATGCGGCCATCTGCCTGCTGGTAGTTCTCGAGCACGGCCACCAGGGTACGACCCACCGCCAGACCGGAACCATTCAGGGTGTGAATGAGCTGCGGCTTGCCGTCGATGCGCACGCGAGCCTGCATGCGGCGCGCCTGGAAGTCGGTGCAGTTGGAAACGGAGGAGATCTCGCGATAGGTGTTCTGGGCCGGCAGCCACACTTCCAGATCGTAGGTCTTGGCGGCGCAGAAGCCCATGTCACCGGTGGAAAGCGCCATCACGCGATACGGCAGCTCCAGCAGTTGTAGCACCTTCTCGGCGTGACCCACCATCTCTTCCAGGGCATCCCAGGATTTTTCCGGGTGCACCAGTTGCACCATCTCGACCTTGTCGAACTGGTGCATACGGATGAGGCCACGGGTATCACGACCGTAGGAGCCCGCTTCGGAGCGGAAGCAGGGGCTGTGGGCGGTCATCTTGATGGGCAGCTCCTGCTCGTCGAAGATCTCGTCACGGGCCATGTTGGTGAGCGGCACTTCGGAGGTCGGGATGAGGGAGAACTTGCGCACCTTGCCTTCGTCTTCCCCTTCCCCTTCGATGCCGGTATTGAAGAGATCCTGGGAGAACTTGGGCAGCTGGCCGGTGCCGTACAGGCTGTCCGGGTTGACCAGATAGGGCACGTAGCACTCGGTGTAGCCGTGCTGCAGGGTGTGCAGGTCCAGCATGAACTGGGCCAGGGCGCGGTGCAGACGGGCAATCTGGCCCTTCATGACCACGAAACGGGCGCCGGAGAGCTTGACGCCGTTCTTGAAGTCGACCCCCTTGGCCGCCTCACCCAGATCGATGTGATCGCGTACCGGGAAATCGAACTCACGCGGGGTACCCCAGCGGCGGACCTCCACGTTGTCGTTCTCGTCACGGCCCACCGGGGCGGTCTCGCTCGGCAGGTTGGGGATGGCGTCGGCGATCCCCTTGAGCTGGGCCAGCAGGGCCTCCAGCTCGACCTTGCTGGTCTCGAGCTCGTCGTTGATCTTGGTCACCTCGGCCTTGAGGGGGGCAACATCTTCACCACGACGGGCAGCCTCACCGATGGACTTGGAGCGGGCGTTGCGCTCGGCCTGCAGCTCCTGGGTGCGGGACTGCAGATCCTTGCGTTTCTCTTCCAGAACATTGACCGCCGCTACGTCCAGAACGTAGCCACGTGTCGCCAGACGAGCGGCAGCTTCGGTGATGTCGCTGCGCAGATATTTGGGATCCAGCATGGTTTACCTACTTTTTTTAATGGGATCTGGGCCCGGGTCATCGTGACCGGGTTGGGAAACAGATCCGGAAGTTAACATCGGTTGGCGCACCCCTTTGCCTTCGGAATCGGGCCTTCGAAATCAAGAAGATGGTGCAAGGCCAAGACAACCGGGGTCAGACGGGCAGTGTAGCAGACCGCCCCCCCGCCCGAACAGGGACTATTACGCCCGTTTTTGCCGGGCCCCCCTCCCCTGATGCCTTTGCCGTGCGCTTTCCGGGCAAGGGGCTTGAAGGTCTTTCCTATCGCTTGCGCGGGCTCTGCTTGTCCAGCTCGTGCAGATAGTCGAGCTTCTGGGCTATCTGCTTCTCAAGCCCCCGCTCGGTGGGTTGATAGTACTGCTTGCCGGCAAGCTCCGGGGGGAAGTACTGCTCGCCGGCGGCATAGGCCCCCGGCTCGTCGTGGGCGTAGCGATATTCGGCGCCGTAGCCCAGCTCGCTCATCAGCTTGGTCGGTGCATTGCGAAGGTGCGGTGGCACCTCGAAGTCCGGCAGGTTCTTGGCGTCGTGAAGCGCCGCCTTCCAGGCGGTGTAGACCGCATTGCTCTTGGGGGCGCAGGCGAGGTAGACGATGGCCTGGGCGATGGCCCGCTCCCCTTCCGCCGGGCCGATGCGATGGAAGCAGTCCCAGGCCGAGAGCGCCACCTGCATGGCACGGGGATCGGCGTTGCCCACGTCTTCCGAGGCAATCGCCAGCAAGCGGCGGGCGATGTAGAGGGGATCGCAGCCGGCGCTCACCATGCGGGCATACCAGTAGAGGGCCGCATCCGGTGCCGAGCCGCGAATGGACTTGTGCACCGCCGAGATGAGGTCGTAAAAGTGATCGCCGCCCTTGTCGAAACGGGCCACGTGCTCCCCCACCACGGCGGCGAGCAGGGTACTGTCGATCACTCGCGCCCCTGAGCTGTCGGCCTCGGCCATGTCGGCCAGGAGCTCCAGATAGTTCAGAGACTTGCGCCCGTCTCCATCCACGGCTTTCGCCAGCGCCTCCTTGGCCCCGGGGGCAAAGCGCAGGCTAGGGTCATTGAGCCCGCGCGGGTCCTGCATCGCCTGATCGATCATGGCGAGGATATCCTGCTCCTCCAGCCTCTTGAGCAGATAGAGCCGGGCCCGGGAGAGCAGCGCGTTGTTGAGCTCGAACGAGGGGTTCTCGGTGGTGGCGCCGATGAAGGTGATGGTGCCGTCTTCGATGTGGGGCAGGAAGACATCCTGCTGGCTCTTGTTGAAACGGTGGACTTCATCCACGAACAGGATGGTGCGCACCCCGCGCCAGCCGTTCTCCTTCGCCTTGTCGAGGGCCGCGCGGATCTCCTTGATGCCGGAGGTGACCGCCGAGAGCCGCTCCACCTCCGCCTGGCAGTAGTGGGCAACCAGTTCTGCCAGCGTGGTCTTGCCGGTGCCGGGGGGGCCCCAGAGGATCATGGAGTGGCAGTGCCCCGCCAGGATCGCTTTTCGCAGGGGCTTGTCCGGCCCCAGGATATGCTGCTGGCCGATGTACTGCTCGAGGGTTTGCGGCCGCATCCGGGCCGCAAGCGGACGAAAGTCCGAGGAGAAATCCAGGGATAAATTGCTCATCTGCATTGACCTTGCATCTGATCGGTCATAAACAACACCCGGTCAGACGATAACGCCGGTAACGGCTGGCTCATCAGCGCTGGTCGTCCAACTCGACCCCCTTCGGGATCTTGAAGACAAATTCGTTGCCCTTGAGCACCGGCTTGCGGTTGAAGCTGCTCAGGGTGAACTCGCTCCACTGGCCCTGGGCCTCTTTCACGTCGAAGCGACTGATGTTGTTCTGACGGTCGAAGGTGATGCGAAAGGAGGCGATCAGCTCGTCCTTGTTGCGGCTGGTGACGGTATAGACATCCCCTTCCTGGGTCACGTCATAGTTCTTCCAGAGGCTGTTGTCGTTGCCCGCGATGAGCACGAAGGGGGTGTTGAGCACCGCATCCTTCATCTTGAGGGCGGTGACCTGCTCGACGAAGGGATCGTACACCCACACATCCTTGCCATCGGCCACGATCAGGCTCTCGTCCGGGGAGGTAGTGTGCCAGTTGAAGCGGTTGGGTCGCTGCACCAGCAGGGAGCCGCTCGCCTTTTGCAGCTCCTTGCCCTTGCTGTCATAAACGGTCTGGGCAAACGTCGCGGAGAAGACATTGACGGAGGAGAGCTTCTCCTTGAGATCGCTGGCCGCATCGGCCCATACCTGGCTGCTGGCGACCAGCAGAATGGAACCCATCAACAGTTGTTTTTTCATCAGGCTCTTCATAGGGAGGTTCTCGATAAAAGGCCACGCCCGCAAAGGGCATGGCCAGAATGATACAGGAGTTAGGCTTAGTCACGAACCGGCGGCGGTGCCAGCACGTCGCGCTGGCCGTTGCCACCCGGGGCGCTGACGATGCCCTGGTTTTCCATCTGCTCGATGAGACGGGCCGCCCGGTTGTAACCGATCTTGAACTTGCGCTGGACGCTGGAGGTGGAGCCACGGCGGGATTCCACCACGAAGGCCACCGCCTCGTCGAACAGGGGATCGAGCTCTTCATCGCCGCCCCCGCCGAAGTCGCCACCGCCGCCCTCGCCGTCCGACTCGCCGGAGAGGATCTCGTCGATGTAATCCGGCTCGCCACGCAGTTTCCAGTCCGCCACCACCTTGTGTACCTCGTGGTCATCGACGAAGGCACCGTGGACACGGGTGGGGTTGGAGGTGCCGGCAGGCATGTAGAGCATGTCACCCATGCCGAGCAGGGATTCGGCGCCCCCCTGGTCCAGGATGGTGCGCGAATCGATCTTGCTCGACACCTGGAAGGAGATACGGGTCGGGATGTTGGCCTTGATGAGACCGGTAATGACATCCACCGACGGACGCTGGGTCGCGAGGATAAGGTGAATACCGGCCGCCCGTGCCTTCTGGGCGATACGGGCGATAAGCTCCTCCACCTTCTTGCCGACGATCATCATCATGTCGGCGAACTCGTCCACCACCACCACGATGTGGGGCAGTTTTTCCAGCTCCGGCGGCATCTGATCCATGGAGTCACCCGGACGCCACAGGGGGTCGACCAAGGGATCCCCCGCCTCGATGGCGGCCAACACCTTGTCGTTGTACCCCTTGAGGTTGCGCACCCCGACCGCGGACATCAGCTTGTAACGACGCTCCATCTCGCCTACGCACCAGCGCAGGGCGTTGGCGGCATCCTTCATGTCGGTGACCACCTCGGTCAGCAGATGCGGAATGCCTTCATAGACCGAGAGCTCCAGCATCTTGGGGTCGATCATGATGAAGCGCAGATCCTCGGGGGAGGATTTGTAGAGCATGGAGATGATCATGGTGTTCACCCCCACCGACTTGCCCGAGCCCGTGGTACCGGCCACCAGCAGGTGGGGCATCTTGGCGAGGTTCACCACCACGGGTTCCCCCGCGATGTCCTGACCCAGCCCCATGGTGAGCGGATTGCGGCTGGCCGCGAACGCCTCGCAGTCGAGGGTCTCCCGCAGGTAGACGGTCTGGCGTACCCGGTTGGGCAGCTCGATCCCGACGAACGTCTTGCCCGGGATCACTTCCACCACCCGCACGCTGCTGGCAGAGAGAGAACGGGCGAGATCCCGGGAAAGATTGGTGATCTTGCTCGCCTTCATGCCCGGCGCCAGGTCCAGTTCGAAGCGGGTAATGACGGGACCGGGATAGACGCCCACCACCTTGGCCTGCACGTTGTAATCGGCGAGCTTCGCCTCCACCAGCCGGCCCAT
Organism: Aeromonas sp. ASNIH8; assembly: GCF_002919855.1. Lineage (NCBI taxonomy): Bacteria > Pseudomonadati > Pseudomonadota > Gammaproteobacteria > Aeromonadales > Aeromonadaceae > Aeromonas > Aeromonas sp. ASNIH8. The sequence continues at coordinate 10,547 of NZ_PQLN01000067.1, forward strand.
GCGCTCCAGCTCGTCCTTGCTCATCATCTGGGTCTTGGCGGGCGGCCTGTCCAGCAGATCGATGCTCGGTAAAGGGGCCAGACCGGGCTGGGGACGGCGCTTGGCTTTCACCGGCGCAGCGGCAACGGGAGCATCGGGTTCGTCATCCCCCTCCGCCCAGGGCAAGTCGAGGTCATCTTCTTCCTGGCGCACGGCGGGACGCGGACGGCCATTGGCCACGCGCTTGCCCTTGGCGGCAGGCGCCGGAGCCTCGTCCTCTTCGTCGTCAAACTGCGGATCGAACTGGAAGGTGTCTTCGTCAAGCTCCGGCAGCCATTCGTCAGCTTTTGTCTTTTGAGCGCGATTCTTCGCCTTGGGGTTGCGTGTCCAGCTGCCGTGGGGGTCTTCGTCATCCTCTTCCTGATCGAAGCTGCCCACGCCCCCTTCCAGCAGGGGATCCGGCCCCTCATAGCGGGGCTGGCGCCAGCCACCGGTGAGCCAGCGGCCCAGGGTGGTGGGGAAATGGTAGATGGCGCTGACTGAGCCGGTGCAGGCGGCACCGATGCGCTCGACAATGGTGAGCCAGGACCAGCCGGTAAAGAGGGTGATGCCGGTCGCCACGAAGCAGAGCAGCATCAGGTTGGCCCCCACGCCGCCAAACAGCGGCACCACGGCGGAGGCGATCACATCCCCCACCAGGCCGCCGGCGGAAAAGTTCTGCAAGTCGTTGAAATTCATGCTGGCGATGGCGGACATGCCAAGCACCGTCAGCACGAAGCCGATGATCCGTACCGACAGGGTGAGGTAATCCACTTCCAGCAGCTTGCTCGGGCGCCAGAACAGGCTCCAGCCAAGCAGCACCACCAGAGGGGGCACCAGATAGGAGAAGGCCCCGAAGGTAAACATGGTGATGTCGGCGAGCCAGGCACCGGCGCTGCCCGCGAGGTTTTTCACCTCCCCTTGCCAGGAGGTTTGCGACCAGCCGGGATCGGCGGGATGGTAGGTCAGCAGGGCAAGCAAAAGATAGGCAGCCATCAGGGTGATGGCGATCAAGACGGCCTCGAAGATCCGTTGTGTACCTGATAAAGGAGTAAACAGCTTTTTATCGGCCAAACTCCGGCTCCTTTGTGAAAACATGAATGCGGGGATAGGGGGCCTAGTATCCCTGAAAAGCCCACCGATTGTCAGCCAGTGCCTGAGGGCGGGCCTGAAACTCTCTATAAGAAGAAACGAGCGGACCGGCCGCTCGTTTCTGACTATCGTGACTCGTCATGGAACTTGCAAGTCACAGCACAACCCCGCTTATCGGGTGCTGATCACCAGACGACTGCTCTGTTTGACCTCTTCCATCACCACGTAGGTGCGGGTGTCGTTCACGCCCGGCAGACGCAGCAGGGTTTCACCCAGCAGGCGGCGGTAAGCGGACATGTCGCTGACGCGGGTCTTGAGCAGATAGTCGAAATCACCGGACACCAGATGGCACTCCTGGATCTCTTCGAGCACCTGAACAGCCTTGTTGAACTGCTCGAACACATCGGGGGCGCCACGATTGAGGGTAATTTCCACGAACACCAGCAGAGACGCGTCCAGATAATGAGGGTTCAGAATGGCGGCATATCCTTCGATATACCCTTGTCGCTCCAGGCGACGAACCCGTTCCAGACACGGTGTGGGACTCAGGCCAACTCGTTTGGACAACTCAACGTTCGAAATCCTGCCATCCTTTTGCAGTTCATTCAGAATGTTGCGGTCAATCCTGTCCAAATCCTTTAGCCGACTCTTAGCTTCCATCATTTAATTCCATCCTTTGGCTATTTTTTGGTAAGAATCACCAGTCACTTTATAATAATGGTCACAAATCCTGTCAATACCTGAATATACTAGGCGCAAATGTCGCTTAACATCTAGGCAACATAAACCACCAATCGATAGACGAGGGATAGCATGATTATCGGTGTACCTAAGGAAATAAAAAACCATGAATATCGCGTAGGCATGGTTCCGGCCAGTGTACGTGAACTGACAGCACGAAACCATACTGTTTTCGTCCAAAGCGGCGCAGGAAATGGCATTGGGTTCAGTGACGCAGATTATCTGGCTGCCGGAGCCGAGATCCTGGCATCCGCTGCCGAAGTTTTCGCCAAGGCGGAGATGGTCGTCAAGGTCAAGGAACCCCAGGCAGTGGAACGGGCCATGCTGCGTCCCGGCCAGACCCTCTTTACCTATCTGCATCTGGCGCCGGACCTGGCCCAGACCCAGGATCTCATCGACAGTGGTGCCGTCTGCATCGCCTATGAAACCGTCACGGACGGTCGTGGCGGTCTGCCCCTGCTGGCCCCCATGTCGGAAGTGGCCGGACGCATGTCTATTCAGGCCGGTGCCCAGGCACTGGAGAAATCCCGTGGCGGCAGCGGCGTGCTGCTCGGCGGTGTGCCCGGTGTGGAACCGGCCAAGGTGGTGATCATCGGTGGTGGTGTGGTGGGCTCCAACGCAGCCCGCATGGCCGTCGGCCTGCGTGCCGACGTCACCATCCTCGACAACAACGTCGATACCCTGCGCCGTCTCGACAGCGAGTTCCAAGGGGCTGCCAAGGTGGTCCACTCCAACCGCGAGACCCTGGAGCGCCATCTGCTGGCGGCGGACCTGGTCATCGGCGGCGTGCTGGTGCCTGGCGCCACTGCGCCAAAACTTGTCAGCCGTGACCACATTGCTCGCATGAAACCCGGTGCTGCCATCGTGGACGTGGCCATCGACCAGGGCGGCTGTGTCGAGACCTCCCATGCCACCACCCATGAAGATCCCACCTTCATCGTCGACGAGGTGGTGCACTACTGCGTGGCCAACATGCCGGGTGCCGTGGCGCGGACCTCTACCGTGGCCCTGAACAACGCCACCCTCCCCTTCATCATCAAGCTGGCCGAACAGGGCTATCGCAACGCACTGCTCGCCGATCCCCACCTGTTGCACGGCCTGAACGTGATGGCGGGCAAAATCACCTGCAAGGAGGTTGCCGTGGCCCACAACCTGGCTTACACGGATCCCCTGACCCTGCTGAACTGATCGCGTCCCTGCAAAGGGAGGTAGATGAGTGAAAATCCGCCCGCGATGGGCGGTTTTTTTTATGCCTGCCATCCCCGGCTCACCCCACTTGTTGGCGATTGCCCCAATCGATGCGCTGGCCTTTGACCCCGGATCACGAATTACCTACAATCGCGCAAACTCATCACGTCTCGGAAATCACATCATGAGCCAAGTCACTCACAGCAAACTGCTGATCCTGGGATCCGGTCCGGCAGGTTACACTGCGGCCGTCTATGCCGCTCGCGCCAACCTCAATCCCCTGCTTATCACCGGTATGCAGCAAGGTGGTCAGCTGACCACCACCACCGAAGTGGAAAACTGGCCAGGGGACGCGGAAGGGCTGACCGGCCCGGCCCTGATGGAGCGCATGAAAGAGCATGCAGAGAAGTTCGATACCCGCATCCTCTTTGATCACATCAATGAAGTGACGCTGACCGAGCGTCCCTTCCGCCTCAAGGGCGACAACGGTGAATACACCTGCGATGCGCTGATCCTCGCCACCGGCGCCTCCGCCAAATACCTGGGTCTGCCCTCCGAAGAGGCTTTCAAGGGCCGCGGCGTCTCCGCCTGCGCCACCTGTGACGGCTTCTTCTACCGCAATCAGGAAGTGGCCGTGGTCGGCGGCGGCAACACCGCCGTGGAAGAGGCACTCTATCTGGCCAACATCGCCAAAAAAGTGCACCTCATCCATCGCCGCGACGAGTTCCGCGCCGAGAAGATCCTGATCAAGCGCCTCAACGACAAGGTCGAGAGCGGCCATATCGTCCTGCACACCCATCAGACCCTGGACGAAGTTCTGGGTGACGACATGGGCGTCACCGGCGTGCGCCTGCGCAGCACCCGGGATGACACCACCTCCGAGCTGCCGCTGATGGGGGTCTTCATCGCCATCGGTCACCAGCCCAACACCCAGATCTTCGAAGGGCAGCTGGCGATGGAAAACGGCTATCTGAAAGTGCGTGGCGGACTGGAAGGGTTCGCAACCCAGACCAGCATCCCGGGCGTGTTCGCCGCCGGCGACGTGGCCGACCACGTCTACCGCCAGGCGATCACCTCCGCAGGGACCGGCTGCATGGCCGCCCTCGATGCTGAGCGATATCTGGACGCACAATAATCGGAAGGATATAAAGGGCATGCCAGTTGGCATGCCCTTTTTTATTGCAAGGAGCAGGATGAAACGAAAAATAATGATAGTGGAAGACAGCCTGACGGTACGCCGCATGCTGACCCAGGCCATTGCGCAACAGACCGGGCTGGAAATCGACGCCTTCGATACCCTTGAAGGGGCTCGCGATTGCCATGGGGAAGATTATGTGGTCGCCTTGGTGGATCTTACCCTGCCGGACGCCCCCGGTGGAGAGGCTGTCAATGTGCTGAGGGAGCGTGGGCTGCCGGTGGTGATCCTGACGGCCGACATCAGCGAAGAGAAGCGGGAAGCCTGGCTGGAGGCCGGGGTGCTGGACTACGTGATGAAGGATTCACGTCACTCCCTGCAATATGCCGTCGGTCTGGTGCACCGCCTCTACCTCAACCAGGCCATCGAAGTCTTGGTGGTCGACGATTCACGCACCTCCCGTCACCGCACCGCGGCCCAGTTGCGCAAGCAGTTGTTGCAGGTGCACGAGGCCAATTCAGCCCGCGATGCGCTGGCGCAGCTCGAGCAGCACCCCGCCATTCGCCTGATGCTGGTGGACTACTACATGCCGGAGATCGACGGCATCAGCCTGGTGCGAATGCTGCGCGAGCGCTACAGCAAGCAGCAGCTCGCCATCATCGGCATCTCGGTGTCGGACAAACACGGCCTCTCGGCACGCTACCTCAAGCAAGGGGCGAATGATTTTCTCAATCAGCCCTTTGAACCCGAGGAGCTGCAGTGCCGGGTCAGCCACAACCTGGAGGCCCTTGAGCAGTTCAACAACATCCAGGAATCGGCCAACCGAGACTACCTGACCGGACTTTACAACAGACGCTACTGGTTCAACGAGGGTCAAAAGTGGTTCGAGGAGCATCAGCGCCATCAGGCGCAGCTCTCCCTGTGCGTGCTCGATGTGGATCACTTCAAGCAGGTCAATGATCACTGGGGGCATGCCATCGGCGATCAGCTGCTCTGTCATCTGGCCAGGCTGCTCACCCAGTTCTTCCCGGATGCCATGATAGCCCGATTCGGTGGTGAAGAATTTGCCCTGATGGTGCCCCACTGCCCCGTTCCCGTGCTGCTCAAGCGACTGGAAGGGCTTCGTCTGCAAATGCGCCAGCAACCGCTGTCCCGGGAGATATCGCTCTTTGTACGCGCCAGTTTCGGCGTCATCAATGTCGGGCGGCTCTCCATGGACGAGGCGCTGAGCGAGGCAGATCGCCAGTTGTATCAGGCAAAGAATACCGGGCGAGACAAGATAGTCTGTCAGGACGTCTGAGCAAGCATCAGCAGAGGCACTCCGTGTAGTACCGCCCGGCGCCCCTTGTGTGGCGGCCGCCGGGTCAATCCCTTCTTCACCGTTCAATAGGTCTTGTCGACCCGCACCCCATCGTTGAAATAGAGGATGCGCACCTTGTCGCCCTGCGCAAAGACCATGGCCGGATCGTAATCCTGGATCACGTTGATGAGCCCGTTCTGCTCGTTGCGGATCAGCAGCTCCACCAGCTTGTTCTCCACCACGCTGCCCCCTGACTGAAACTGCTGCACCGCCGCCGCTCCCGCCAGCGCTCCGACCGCAGTGGCAATCTCCCGCCCGTGCCCACCGCCAAACTGGTTGCCGAGCAGCCCGCCAAGCACAACCCCTCCCAGAGTTTTCCAGCCGGAATGCTCTGATTCCACCATCTGGCGCTGGGTGATGTTGCGCACCGCATCCACCTGGCCGAAGACCACCTGCTCCACCGGACGCGCCGTGTTGCGTTCATACACCGCACTCCAGGCCGGCGCCGTGACAAAGCCAAGCAAGCTGGATACTATCAGGATAATGGCCTTCATCTATGAACCTCTGCCTTATGTCTCGCTATCTTACCGAACTGGATGATGAGCTGTGCTGGTTTCCCTCCCCCAGCCATGCGCTGGAAGAGCCCAACGGGCTGCTCGCGATTGGGGGAGATCTCTCCCCCGCTCGATTGCTGGCAGCTTACCACAGCGGGATCTTTCCGTGGAATGAACCCCATCAGCCACTGCTGTGGTGGTCACCGGACCCCAGGGGAGTCATCGTTCCCGAGGAACTCCACATCGGCCGCAGCCTGCAGAAGTGTTTGCGCCGCACACCCTTCGAGATTTACATCAATCGCGCCTTTGATGACGTCATTGCAGCCTGCGCCGCCCCCCGTCGCACCGCCAGCGGCACCTGGATAAGTGCCCCCATGATCGACGCCTATCGGTGCCTTCATCGCCTCGGTCATGCCCACTCCATCGAAATCTGGCAGGATGATCAGTTGCAGGCAGGTCTCTATGGCCTCTCCCTGGGCCGACTCTTTTGTGGTGAATCCATGTTCAGCCGCATCGACAATGGCGCCAAACTGGCCATGGTGGCCCTCTGTCGCCACTTTGCAGGGCACGGCGGTGCCCTCATCGACTGCCAGATGCAAAACGACTTTCTGGCCACACTGGGCGTTCAGGAGTGGCCAAGGCAGCGCTTTCTGACCACCCTGGCCACCCTGACCCGGCAACCATTGCAAGAGGGATGCTGGCAACCGAGGAGAATCAGCCTATGAGTGAAGAAGTGATCCTCAAGGTCGGGCTGACCCCCAGGCACCCGTGCAGCTACCTCGGTCACGAGCAGGAGCAGTTGCTGGTCCTGATGGACCATGAATTGCTCAACGCCGCCGGGTACGAACGGCTGCTGACGGCAGGATTCCGGCGCAGTGGCAACGACATCTATCGTCCTCACTGCCCCGCCTGCAGCGCCTGCCAATCCTTGCGCATACACAGTGAACGCTTCACCCCGAGCCGTGGGCAGAAACGCATCCGCCAGTTGAACCGAGATCTCGAACTCGTACTGAGCTATGACGACAAGCCCGAGTATTACCAGCTCTATGAACGCTATATCCGTGAACGTCATCGGGATGGCAGCATGTATCCACCGAGCCGGACCCAATACAAGGGATTCCTGCACTGCGACTGGATGCCCCCCCTCTATCTGGAGATGCGCAAGGAGGGACGCCTCATCGGCGTGGCCACCACGGACCTGCTTCCCCACTCTCTGAGCGCCATGTACACCTTCTTCGACCCCGACTATGCCGATCGGTCGCTCGGCACCTTCGCCATCCTGAGCCAGTTGGAACTGGCCAGACGTACCGGTCGTCAGTGGCTCTATCTGGGGTATCTGGTGGAGGAGTGCCGCAAGATGAATTACAAGCGCCAATACCTGCCCCATGAGCTGCTGGTACAGGGCGAATGGAAAAAAATCGACACCAAGCCCGAGTAAACTTTACACATAGCCTTAAATCCGGCATGATCCAGCGGTTTTTTGTTGTGGCTTATCAAGAGGATTCAATGGCTAAAGAAGACAGTATTGAGATGCAGGGTACCATTCTCGAAACCTTGCCCAATACCATGTTCCGTGTGGAACTGGAAAATGGTCACGTGGTTATCGCTCATATTTCCGGCAAGATGCGCAAAAACTACATCCGTATCCTGACTGGGGACAAAGTAACGGTGGCTCTGACTCCGTACGATCTCTCCAAGGGACGTATTGTTTTCCGCTCTCGCTAAGCCAGGAATTCAGCAAAAAACCCCAGCCTCTCGGTTGGGGTTTTTTGTCATTTCCGGCCTTGCTCACAGTCAGTGAGAGACAGCTTCAACGTTGACCTGAAAATCAAAGCTGAGGCTGTTGTTCACCAGCTCGACCTTCACAATGCCGCCATCGACCAGGGAACCGAACAGGATCTCGTTGGCCAGGGGCTTCTTGAGGTGCTCCTGAATGACCCGGCCCATGGGTCTTGCTCCCATTGCCCTGTCATACCCTTTCTCTGCCAACCAGTGGCGCGCCTCTTCAGACACCTCCAGTGAAACGCCCTTGGCATCCAGCTGAACCTGCAGCTCGACGATGAACTTGTCGACCACCTGATGGATCACTCCCATGTCGAGATGGTTGAACCAGATGGTGTGATCGAGCCGGTTGCGGAACTCCGGACTGAACGTCTTGTTGATCACCGCCATGGCATCATGGCTCATGTCCTGCTGCTGGAAGCCGATGGACTTGCGCTGGGTCTCCTGAACCCCTGCGTTGGTGGTCATCACCAGGATCACATTGCGAAAATCTGCCTTGCGCCCGTTGTTGTCCGTCAGGGTACCGTTGTCCATCACCTGCAGCAGCAAGTTGAAGACATCCGGGTGCGCCTTCTCGATCTCGTCAAGCAGCACGACGGAGTGCGGATGCTTGAGGACGGAGTCGGTCAACAGCCCTCCCTGCTCGAATCCCACGTAACCGGGAGGAGCCCCGATCAACCGGGACACGGTATGGCGTTCCATGTATTCCGACATGTCAAATCGCAATACCTCGACCCCGAGCGCCTTGCCCAGTTGCTGGGTCACTTCGGTCTTGCCCACCCCGGTCGGGCCGGCAAACAGGAAGCAGCCCACAGGTCGGCGTTCGTTGCCAAGCCCTGAACGTGACAACCGAATGGCATCGGTCAGCACCTCGATGGCCTTGTCCTGCCCAAACACCACCATCTTGAGATTGCGCTCCAGATTCTTCAGCACCTCCTTGTCGGAGGAGGAGACAGATTTCTCGGGAATACGAGCAATCTTGGCAACAATGGCCTCGATTTCCGGCACATTGATCACCTTCTTGCGCTTGCTGACGGGCAAGAGGCGTTGCCCTGCACCCGCTTCGTCGATGACGTCGATGGCCTTGTCAGGCAGATGGCGATCATTGATGTACTTGGCGGAAAGCTCCACCGCCGCCCGGATCGCCTTGACGGTATAACGCACGCCATGGTGAGACTCATAACGGCTCTTGAGTCCCATCAGAATGCGAGTGGTGTCGTCTACTGTGGGTTCGACGATGTCGATCTTCTGGAAGCGACGAGCCAGAGCCCTGTCCTTCTCGAAGATCTGGGCATATTCCTGGTAGGTGGTGGAGCCCACGCAGCGCAGCAAACCATTGGAGAGCAGCGGTTTGATGAGGTTGGCCGCATCCAGCTGGCCACCGGAAGCCGCACCAGCGCCAATGATGGTGTGGATTTCGTCGATGAAGAGGATGGCCCCTTCCTGACGTTCGATCTGCTTGAGCAGCACCTTGAGGCGCTTCTCGAAGTCACCACGATACTTGGTGCCCGCCAGCAGGGAGCCCATGTCCAGGGAGTAGATGGTGCTACCCGCAATCACCTCGGGCACATCCCCCTTGACGATACGGTAGGCAAGCCCTTCGGCGATGGCGGTCTTGCCCACCCCGGCTTCCCCGACCAGCAAGGGGTTGTTCTTGCGACGGCGGCACAATACCTGAATGGTGCGATTGAGCTCCTGATCACGGCCGATGAGCGGATCGATGCGCCCCTCCAGCACCAGCTGGTTGAGGTTGGTGGCAAAGCTTTCTATCTGGGCAGAGGATACCTCGTCATCAGATTCCGCATTGTTGCCACCACTCTCGGGCTTGTTGTCCTTGCGCACCCCGTGGGACAGGAAGTTCACCACATCCAGGCGGCTTATTTCGGCTTTTTTCAGGAAGTAGGCGGCCTGGGACTCTTGTTCGCTGAAGATGGCGACCAGGACATTGGCACCGCTCACCTCGGTATTGCCGGACGACTGGACATGGAAGACGGCACGTTGCAGCACGCGCTGGAAGCCCAGCGTCGGCTGGGTTTCCCTGTCTTCGTCGTCACGGGGGATGAGCGGGGTCGTTTGATTGATGAAGGCGCGGATCTCTTTGCGCATCTGTTCCACATCCGCACCACATGAACTCAGCGCCTCATGGGCTGAGCTGTTATCCAGCAGGGCCAACAACAGGTGCTCGACGGTCATGAATTCGTGGCGCTCGTCACGGGCCAGCTTGAAAGCCTCGTTCAGCGTCTTTTCTAGATCTTTGTTCAACATAGGCACCTCCCCTCAGTACAGCAACAATGCGGTGTCGTTATCGCCATCAAGTCATCAGATTCAAGCCTTTTCCATGGTACATAGCAGTGGATGTTCGTTGTTACGTGAATAGGTGTTGACCTGGACCACTTTGGTCTCGGCAATCTCGGCGGTAAATGTGCCGCAGACCCCCTTACCACTATAATGCACGCTCAGCATCACCTGAGTGGCCTTCTCCAGATCCATACCAAAGAACCTTTGCAGCACCTCCACCACGAACTCCATCGGTGTGTAGTCGTCGTTGTTCAGGACGACCTTGTACATGGGTGGCGGTTGCAGCTTCGTTTTCTCTGCCTCTGCAATCTCTTCATTAGCAAAGAGTTCTTTCTGCTTGCTCATAGTTGCGCTTTGGTACCTCTAGATTACTACCGTGTCGCTCAAGATTGTCAATAGACTTGTTAACCAGATCACATCGGTTGTTAACAACTTCTTGACTCGCTTAAAAGTTGGACTAGATTGGTTACTTGCTAATCGGCGCCCGTCTGCTACGGGGTCATGCCCTAGTTATATAAGGCTGGCGCAGGTTACTCAACGACTTCAGGGTAATCAATAAAAGGATGTAGATGTATGGCAACCGGAACAGTCAAGTGGTTCAACAACGCAAAAGGATTTGGGTTTATCTGTCCGGAAGGCGGTGGTGAAGACATCTTCGCTCACTACTCCACGATTCAAATGGAAGGTTACAAGACCTTGAAAGCAGGTCAGGCAGTCAACTTTGAACTGCAGCAGGGGCCGAAAGGAAATCATGCCTCTGTCATCGTGCCAAACGAAGCACAGAACATCTAAGAGTCAAACTGGATAAATTAAAAAGCGGCATCCCAAGGGATGCCGCTTTTTTATGGACAGGCACGAAGAGGGGAACAAGAAAGGCCAGGCCTTCCCTGTTCCCTGCTGCAGCTACCTCAGCGGGCCAGCAGGATGTTCAGCATGCGACGCAGCGGCTCGGCGGCGCCCCACAGCAGCTGGTCACCCACGGTAAAGGCGGCCAGGTACTCCGGACCCATATTGAGCTTGCGCAGACGACCCACCGGGATGCTGAGGGTGCCGGTGACGGCAGCCGGGGTCAGCTCGCGGGCGGTGATGTCGCGATCATTCGGGATCACCTTGACCCAGTCGTTGTGGGCGGCCAGCAGGGCTTCGATCTCGGCCAAGGGCACATCTTTTTTCAGCTTGATGGTGAAGGCCTGGCTGTGGCAGCGCAGGGCCCCGATCCGCACGCACAGACCATCCACCGGAATGGCGGCGTTTTCGATACCCAGGATCTTGTTGGTCTCGGCCTGGCCCTTCCACTCTTCACGGCTCTGGCCGTTGTCGAGCTTGGTGTCGATCCAGGGAATGAGGCCACCGGCCAGCGGTACGCCGAAATTGTCCACCGGCAGGGTGCCGGAGCGGGTCTTCTCGGTGATCTTGCGCTCGATGTCGAGGATGGCGGAGGCGGGATCCGCCAGCTCCACCGCCACTTCATCCCGCAGCATGCCCATCTGGGTGACCAGCTCGCGCATGTGGCGGGCACCACCACCGGAGGCCGCCTGATAGGTGGCCACGCTCACCCACTCCACCAGATCGGCCTTGAACAGGCCACCCAGGGCCAGCAGCATCAGGCTGACGGTGCAGTTGCCGCCAACGAAGGTCTTGATGCCGTTGTTCAGGGCGTGTTCGATGACGTCGCCGTTGACCGGATCCAGGATGATGACAGCGTCCTTCTCCATGCGCAGGGAGGAGGCGGCGTCAATCCAGTAGCCCTGCCAGCCGGCGGCTTTCAGACGCGGATAAACATCCTTGGTGTAGTCGCCGCCCTGGGCGGTGATGATGACGTCCTGCGCGGCCAGCGCCTCGAGATCGAAGGCGTCCTGCAAGGTGCCGGCATCGACACCAAAATTGGGGGCGGCCTCACCGGCCTGGGAGGTGGTGAAGAAGGTGGGTTGAATGCGGGCAAAATCCTTCTCTTCCTGCATCCGGCTCATCAAGACCGAACCCACCATGCCACGCCAACCGACCAAACCTACTTTTTTCATAATGTCCTACCCTGGATAGCTGCTTATAGAAATCGTGTGTGGTACCCGTGACCCCTGCCTTGGCGCCAGCCGTTTACAAGGGATTCACAATATATGAGTTGCAAAAAATGCGTCTGTCCACATTACGGATTGTGACGGCGGGCGCAAGTCGAATTGCGCAATATTCTGTGCCATTCGCTGCAATATCCGTCGGCCTGGCCGACCTGCGGGCAGCCGGTTGGCATCCTGCCTCCAGTTGGGGCATCATTGAGACCGACCGGCAGCCCCGCTGCCCCTCGGGGACGGCCCCGAGGCCTCCTGATACGCAGGGACGACCCTGCTTCCTGCGGAATCTGCCTTATGTCGTGGTTGCTCCTGCTGTTGGCCGGCCTGTTCGAGGTCGCCTGGGCCATTGGCCTCAAGTACACCGACGGTTTCAGCCGTCCCCTCCCCACCCTGCTGACCCTGAGTGCCATGGCCGTGAGCGTGCTGCTGCTCGCCATGGCGGTCAAGCAATTGCCCCTTGGCACCGCCTACGCGGTCTGGACCGGTATCGGCGCGGTCGGCACCGTGCTGATGGGGATCTGGCTGTTCAACGAACCGGCCACCCTGGCCCGGGTGCTCTGCCTGCTGCTCATCATCGTCGGCATTCTGGGTCTGAAATTCATCGGTTAGGCGCGCTGAAAGGGCCGGGTACACCGGCCCCGACGTGGCAAACTCCAGGGGGCGATGTCAGCCCGGCGTGTTGCTGTGTTCCTCTGCTTGCTGATGTGTTCGCAGGCGGTGGGTAAAGGCGGGTGGCACAGACGTGACATGGCGAGCAAGATCCGCCCCATGACCGCCCGGGCGAGCATGGGGCGCCTCCTTTTATCTTTTCGTCTGCTCCTTCAATCACTCCACCAGCGTCTGCTCGATGCGGGCCCCAGGCATCATCTGCGTGAGACCGGCAATCAGCCTGTCGCCGGCCTCCCACAAGGCCGTGCGCGACATCGGCGGCAGACACTCCAGAATGAACCACATCCGGGGGGAAGAGAGGCTCAGGCGAGTGCGGATCCCCTGGCGCCAGTTCCAGCGGCGACAGGTGACGCCGAGATCGTCCCGCCACACCACCTCTCCGGGAGCCGGTGCCTCCTGGATTGGCAGCCCTTCTTTGAGGGTGTCAAAGCATTCGCTGCCATCGGCAATCACCAGGCGCGGCGCTCCCACATAGGCCGCCAGATCCTCCCCGCCCACGGGAATGGCATACTCGATGCTGATGGCGTTGTAGAGATCGACCACGGGATCGATGGCGGGCAAGACGCCATCGCGCAGCACCCGCTTGCGCAGTGCCTGGGCCGAGCAGGGCGTGCGGGCAGGCTTGGCGCCAAACCCCTTGAATACCTGATCCCAGGCGGCCAGATGTTCAAGGGCCCAGGGGGCCTCGTCGGTGCCAAGGGCCGCACATGCCCGGGCCAGGGCCCGCTCCCCCACCAGAGTGTCAATCACGGGGGCGGCTTCCACCACGATGCTGAGGGCACAAAAGCCCGGCGCCAACCTCAATGCTGTTCACTTAAGCGGAGCCGCATTGCGATTTACCGGAAAACGGGTCTTTGATATCTTCACCGCCCTGGGTCTCGATGGCCTGGGGCGTTTTTCTATGAACATGACGCCTATGCAGCCCCGC
>NZ_PQLN01000068.1:0-24231 GCF_002919855.1 Aeromonas sp. ASNIH8
CAGTGGTTCGCTGCACGTGGCATCCCCAGCCGGGCCGAAGAGGATCGGCCGGATCAGTGACATCTTCTGGTACCCCAGCAAGGCCGCCGGTACTTCTGCTACGGGGTGCGCATCGAGGCCAGCCCCGCCCCCGCCTTCAACCCCCTGGAGGCGGCCCACAACCACGATCCCGAGGCCCGCATCTTCGAGCCCATCACCTATTTTGCCGATGGCCGCGCCGGGTACGACATCCAGTACCTGACCCGGGACGAGCTGAGTGCCGACGTCTTGCGCCAGTACGAGCGCTATCTGGTGCTGAGCCAGGACGAGGGGCAGGATCTGCTTAGCAGCGCCCCCGAACATACCCAGCCAACCCAGGGAGAGTGATGACCAGGCAGGGATCAAGTTAGCTCCCCGCCCGGAGCTTATGGCCGGGCACACTGGCGGCGAGGGCAGCCCCCACCACCCATCACAACAGAGAAAGGGGCCCCAGGGCCCCTTTCTCGTCACTGCCTCAACCAGCGTTGGTGTCAGAGCCTCAACCGGCTCAGGCGGTTTTCACGCACTTCTGGATAAAGCTGTTCTTGGCCGCCCCGGCGAGCTTCTTGTCCGCCGCCGCCTTCTCGCACTGGGTCGCCTTGTCGGCGGCCCCGTCCGTCTTCAGGCACTTTTGAACGAAGCTGTTCTTGGCCGCACCGGCCAGCTTCTTGTCGGCGGCCGCTTTCTCGCACTGGCTTGCCTTGGCACTGGCAGAGGCATCCTTGACGCACTTGCCCACAAAGCTGGTCTTGGCGGCGCCCGCCAGCTTCTTCACCGCCGCCTGGGCCTCGCACTCTTGCTGCGCGCCAGAGGTCGCGCTCTGGGCTACCCCCATTCCCATGCCCATGACCGTCACACACAGACTCAACACCATCAGGATCCGCTTCATATGTCACACTCCCATTGTTCTATCCATTGTGATTGGCCCCCACTCACGCGGGCCAAACGAGGCACCCTCGCCTCGCTGCACTATAGTCCCCCCTCCCCGTGACAACAAAATGCCCCTTCCTTCTCGACAACCCCCTCCTTGCCCCCGCTCCGGCCACCCGGCGCCTTCACTTCAATTGTTGAGCTGGCGCAAAAAATCCAGTCATTCCCTGCGGTTGCGTCAACTTTTGACTGGTTTGCGTATGAGGCTTGAGGATATGCTGGCCATTCGGCGCCTACTGCACCATTCGGGCCCCGCCCGCTGGTTAATGGAGCGCATTGGAAGCTGTAATCCACGGGCGGTAGCGTGGGTTTTGGTGGCGTTACGCCTTGGGAAAGTGCGAACAAGTATCCCACGAACAAAAAATGAAAATTTTAGTCATTTAATATCAATGGGTTACCAGTAAATGCTCTCGTGCCATATGACTTATTCGCACCTTCCCTAGGGAGTAATGGGCCACCGATACGAAATACCCTTCATCAGATGATAATAAAAATCCCCCGTTACCGGCAATGCTGTTCAGATAAGCACTTTTTTGACTGATTATTCATAAATTGGATTTGAGTTGAGGGGGCAAGGCTGTGTCCAGTCGATCTTCCTCCAGCCTTTATCCAGCGGGGCTTGCAATAGAAAGAGGGAGGCATCATGCCTCCCTCGCTTTTTTGTCCTGATACTACGTGGACTGGAACTCAAATTCTCTTAAGTGAACAGCATTGCCCGTTACCGGGGGATTTTTATTTCTATCGGTTATCTCAGCTCAGCTACTTACCCCACCAAAAACGTCCTTAACCGGGCAAACTCCGCTGGCAAATTAACAGAGAGCAGCGGCAACTCGGCGTGCTTGGCGAGCGGGCCCGGCAGCGGCACATCCAGATTCAGGATCTCGTCCACCGACTCCTTGAATTTGGCCGGATGGGCGGTGCAGAGGAACACACCGACCTCGTCTTGCCCAAGCTGCTCGTTCAGCAGATCCCAGGCAATCGCCCCGTGGGGCTCGCACAGGTAATCCAGCTGATGCAGGCGCTGCAACGCATCCCGGGTCTGGGCATCGTCGCGCATCCCTGAGCCCAAGGTTTCCAGCGCCCAGCCCTTGCGACGGCACAGCTCTTCCACCCGCGGCCAGTTGTTGGGGCGGCTCACGTCCATGGCGTTCGACAGGGTTGCCACCGTCTGGTGCGGCTCCCACTGGCCGGTTTTCAGGTAGCGCGGCACGGTGTCGTTGGCGTTGGTGGCGGCGATAAAGCGCTTCACCGGCAGCCCCAGCGCCTTGGCGATGAGACCCGCGGTGAGGTTGCCAAAGTTGCCGGACGGCACGCTGATGACCGCCTTGGCGCGATCGGCTTTCGGCAACTGGGCCACGGCTTCGAAGTAGTAGCAAACCTGGGCCAGCAGGCGGCTGATGTTGATGGAGTTGGCGGAGTTGAGGCCGATGGCGGTCTTGAGCCCTTCATCGTCGAAGGCATCTTTGACCAGCGCCTGGCAGGCATCGAAGTCACCGTCGATGGCGAGGGTGCGGATGTTGCCGCCGAGGGTGCAGAAAAGCGCCTCCTGCAAGGGGCTTATCTTGCCCTTGGGGTAGAGGATCACCACTTCAATCCCCTCCAGGCCGTAGAAGGCGTGGGCCACGGCGGCGCCGGTGTCGCCGGAGGTGGCGGTGAGAATGGTGATCTTGTCATTGGTTCTGAACGCAGCCAGACACTGGGCCATGAAGCGGCCGCCGAAATCCTTGAACGCCAGGGTCGGGCCGTGGAACAGCTCGAGGGCATAGGTGCCATCTTTGAGCTTCACCAGAGGCGCCGGGAAGGTGAAAGCGGCGTCGATAAGCTCGCTCACCTTGGCAGCCGGTACTTCGTCACCCAGCAGGTGGCTCAGGATGCGGGCCGAGCGCTCGGCCAGCGGCAGATCCAGCAGGGCATCCACGTCGGCCAGCGGCTCCAGGGTCTCTGGGAAGAAGAGCCCCTGCTCGCGGCCCAGACCCTGACGCACCGCCTGCGCGAAGCTCACCTGTTCACTCTTGTCCTTGATGTTGTAAAGATTCATAGCTCGCTTCCTGTTACCCGTGCCCCGGCCATGTCCAGTTTGCAGACCCGGGCAAATCCATCTTCATTGCGCACGAAGTGCGCTTCCATCCACTCTTTCATGCGTTCGGCCTGGGCCAGATCCTTCATCACCACGAACACGGTGGGACCGGACCCCGAGATGCCGGTGGCCAGCGCCCCGTTCTGGGCCCCCTGGGCCCGCACCTCGTTAAAACCTTCAATCAGGGCCGCGCGATAAGGCTCGGCGATGACGTCTTTCAGGACGCTGGCGGCCAGCCCTTCCTGGCGGCTGTAGCTGGCATGCACGAAGGCGGCCAGCCGGCGGCCATAGGTGAGGCAGTCCTGGCGGCGATACTGGGCCGGCAGGATGGCGCGGGCGGCGGCGGTGGAGACCACGGTGCCCGGGTAGCAGACCACCCAGTACCACTCGTCAAACACCGGGATGCCCTGGCTGATGACGCCCCCCTCCTCCAGCACCAGCTGCATGCCGCCCAGATAACAGGGCGCCACGTTGTCGTAATGGACGGAGCCGGAGATCTTCCCTTCCATCTCCCCCATCAGCAGCAGCAGGTCGTGTTCATTCAGGGGCGCACCGTGGAAGGCGTTGAGCCCTTCCAGCGCCGCCACGACGCTGCAGGCACTCGATCCCAGGCCCGAGCCCACCGGCAGGTTCTTCTCCAGCACCATTTCCAGCGGCTTGAGACCCAGGCCGCGCTTCTCCAGCGCCTCGCCATAGGCGACCCAGCAGTCGTGGAGGATGTTCTTTTTCGGGTCGTCCGGCAACTTGTGGGCGTAACGGCCCACGGAAGAGAGAGCGAAAGGCACCTCTGCCGATTTGACCTGGACGCGGTCACCCAGCAGGGAGCCATCCACGGGGGCAAGCGCCGCCCCCAGGACGTCAAAGCCCACGCTCAGGTTGGCGCTGGAGGCCGGGGCATAGGCCACCACGCTACCGCCGATTTCTACATTCGGGTTCATCTCTGAACTCATGTTACAGCTCCTGCTTCCAGTTCTGGGTGCGCAGCACATCGGCGAAGACACCGGCGGCGGTCACTTCGGTCCCTGCGCCATAGCCGCGCAGTACCAGGGGGATGGGCTGGTAATAGGTGGAGAAGAAGGCGAGCGCGTTCTCCCCGTCTTTTACCTTGAACAGGGGCTCGTCACCACCCACCGCCTTGATGGCCACCTTGCACTTGCCACCCTCGATGGAGCCGACGTAACGCAGCACCTTGCCTTCACGCTGGGCCGCCGCGAACTGGTCGCGGAACCAGCCGTCGGCCTCGGGCAGGCGGGCCATGAAGGCCTCCACGTCGCCGCTCACGTCAAAGCCCGGCGGCAGTGCCTGCTCCACCTCCACATCGGAGAGCTCCAGCGCCATGCCGGCCTCGCGGGCCAGAATGAGCAGCTTGCGAGCCACGTCCATGCCGTTCAGGTCATCGCGGGGATCCGGCTCGGTGAAGCCGTTGCCGCGGGCGATCTGGGTGGCCTCGGAGAAGGCCATCCCCTCGTCCAGCTTGCCGAAGATGAAGGAGAGCGACCCGGACAGGATGCCGTCGAAGGCGCGCAGCTTGTCACCGGCCTTGATGAGGTTTTGCAGGTTCTCGATGACCGGCAGGCCCGCGCCCACGTTGGTCTCGTACAGGAACTTGCGACGGGTCTGGCGGGCGGTGCGGCGCAGCGCCTTGTAGTAATCGAGCGACCCGGTGTTGGCCTTCTTGTTCGGGGTGACCACGTGGAAACCTGCCCCGAGGAAATCGGCGTACTGGACGGCCACGGCTTCGCTCGAGGTGCAGTCGACGATCACCGGGTTGATGAGGTGGCTCTCTTCCACCAGCTTCTTCACCGCCTCCAGGCTGAAACTGCCCTGGGCTTCCACCAGCTGTTCACGCCAGTTGGCGAGGGCCAGACCATCCTTGTTGACCGCCATCTGGCGGCTGTTGGCGATACCCACTACTCGCAGGCCAGTGCCCTGCTCGGCCAGTACCGGCTGCTGGCGGGCAATCTGATCCACCAGGGCCGCACCGACGCCGCCCACCCCGACCACGAAGAGATCGATGAACTGCTGGCTGCCAAAGAAGTTCTGGTGACACGCCTTGATGGCTTCCGCCACCTTGCCGGAGCGCACGACCGCGGAGATGGAGCGCTCGCTCGACCCTTGTGCGATGGCGACGATGTTGATGGAGGCCTGGGCCAGGGAGGTGAAGAAGCGCGCCGCCATCCCCTTGGAGGTGCGCATGCCGTCACCGATGAGGGAGATGATGGCGAGATCGGTCATGATCTCGAGCGGGTCCAGCAACTGGTTCTTGAACTCCAGCTCGAACTCGCGCTCCAGCACCTTGCGGGTCTTGTCGCTGTCGTAGCTGTGGATACAGAAGCTGACGCTGTACTCGGAGGACGACTGGGTGATCAGCACGATGCTGACCCCGGCGCGGGAGACGGCGGAGAAGATACGACCGGCCATGCCTACCATGCCCTTCATGCCGGGACCGGAGACGTTGAACATGCACATGCCGGAGAGATCCGAGATGGCCTTCACCTTCAGATCGTCATCCCCCTGATCGACCCCGATGAGGGTACCCGGACCCTGAGGGTTGAAGCTGTTCTTGATGAGGCAGGGAATGTGGAACTGGGCCACGGGGGCGATGGTCTTCGGGTGCAGCACCTTGGCACCGAAGTAGGAGAGCTCCATCGCCTCTTTATAGGAGAGGGTTTTGAGCAGGTAGGCATCCGGTACCAGGCGAGGGTCGCAGTTGTAGCAGCCCTCCACGTCGGTCCAGATCTCGCAGCACTCGGCATCGACGCAGGCGGCCAAGACGGCTGCGGAATAGTCGGAGCCGTTGCGGCCCAGCAGCACGGTCTCGCCCTTGTCGCTGCCACCGGTGAAGCCCGGCATCAGGTAGAGACAATCAGAGCGCAGGCCCTTGGCGGCGAAGCGCACCCGGGAAGCTTCGATGTCCACATGGGCTTCGAGGTAGCCGCCATCGGTGACCAGCAACTGCTCGGGCACGATGAGATCCAGCTCGAGGCCGCGCACCCGCAAGAGCTCGTGCATGAAGGCGATGGAGAGGTTCTCGCCACGGCTCAGGATGCGGGCCTGGACGTTGTCCGGGCACAGCCCCAGCAGACGGATACCCTGCATCAGCCGCTCGACCTGATCCAGTTCGCTGGTCAAACGAGCCTGCAGCGCCTTGTCATCCAGCGCGGGATAGGCGGCCTTCAAGCCGGCCAGCAGGCGGGAGAAGATGCCGTTGATCTCGAACAGGGTACTGCTTGCATCCATGCCGCGACTGGTCTGTTCCACCAGGGCGACCAGGTGATTGGTCACCTTGGCCGGTGCCGACAGCACCAGGGCCACCTGGGATTGGCCATGGGTATTCACCGCGATATCGGCAACCCGCAAGAAACGCTCTGCGTCGGCCAGTGACGACCCGCCAAATTTCAACACTCTCATCGCTATCTCCCTGTATTCCCTGCAAATTGATCTGCTAATAGGTCTAAAAACAATCCAACAAAAAAGGCCCGTACTGGGTGGGTACGGGCCTTTTTCTGATTTCTGTGCTTGTTCGTCAGCGCATCAACCGGCCCCAGTGCCACCTGTGGTGGTACCGGTAATAATGGTGGTGGTGATGATGTTGGTGAATAGCTGCATGACGAACACTCTTGAACGAATCTGGTTGTTAGCAATACCGCGCCCGGCGAGGGGCTGTCAACCTAAACCTCCTTGCCAAACTTGCGGGCAAGGTCTTTGCAGAGCAGATGGAGCATATTGAGATCCCGCTGCGGCAGCATGGGCACTCGGTCCATCACCCATTGATGCAGTTTTTCATCCTGCGAAACTCCGAGTTCACCAAGTAATTCTGCTGTTTTTGATTTCAGCACACGAACCTGCCCGGCACTCTCGAAATTTTCTGCTACGTCCTGCTCGTCGCTCACTTTCTGGTCATCGAGCAGCGGACTCAGCTCATAGGCATACAACATGATCGCCTGACCCAGGTTCAGGGACGGGTATGAGACCTTGAGAGGCAGGTAGCTGATGAGATCCACCTGGGCGAGCTGTTCGTTGGAGAGCCCGGACTCCTCGCAGCCAAACACGATGGCCACCTTCTCAAGGGAGGGCTTGGCCCGGATCTGGTCGCGAATGTCCGCCGGGGTGAGGTAGTGCTGATAGCGGCCGCGCTGGCGGGCCGTGGTGGCGACCACCAGATCCATGTCCGCCAGGGCCTCTTCCAGGGTGTCGAAGGCTTGGGCCTCCGCCAGGATCTCCTGGGCACCGTGGGCGACCCAGCTCGCCTCCTCCTCTTCGTGCACCCGGCTCCCCACCAGTCGCATGGCATCGAAGCCCATGGTCTTCATGGCGCGGGCGGCCGCCCCCACGTTCGCCGCGCGAGCGGGGGCCACCAGTACAAAATAGAGTTTCATCGGGTTTCTCCTGAACAGGGCCGATGCCGCGAACTGCAGCAAACCGCCGGCAAAACAGGGGCGCAATCTACCGTTTATCCCCGAACATTGCCACTTGAACAGATGTTTGGATGTTGCCATAGTGGCCGGACGAGTGAGCCCCTTGCCTACCGGCACAGACGCCATGGGCCCGATACATCACAAGGAAGAGAGAGATGCAGCAGCCATTGGAACAGGCGGTCGCCGAGACGATCTTGCAGCGTTTCGAGTCGTTTTACAGCCGCTTTCTCGAGATAACCCAGGGCAGCAAGAGCCGCTTCGAGAACAGCGACTGGTTGGGAGTGCAGCTCGCCGGGCGCGAGCGCATTCGCCTCTATGATCATCACGTCGGCGCCACCACTGCCCTCATCAAGCAGATGATGGGGGAGCAGCTGCCGACCCAGGCCCTGCTCAAGCAGGTGAAAGGCGCCTTCAGCGATCTCCTGCCCCGCTGCGAGAACTTCGAGGTGGCGGAGTCCTTCTTCAATTCCGTCTATCGCCGCATCTTCCGCCATCGCAACATCCGCGACGAGAACCTTTATATCCACCCCTTCGTGAGCCGGGGTGACAAGCCTGACCTGGGATCCTTGCTGCGTATCTATCGCACCGATCTCTCCCACCTGCCCCAGACCCTGAGCCAGCTGCTCGGGGATTACAGCTTCACCCTCCCTTTCGAAGACAAGCAGCGGGACATCATGGATATCCACCGCCATCTGGCAGAGAGCGGCCCGGCCATCCTGCACGAGGAGCCCTTCGCCATCGAGCTGCTCAGGGAGGTGTTCTATCGCAACAAGGGAGCCTATCTGGTGGGGCTCATCCGGGTGAAGGGAGAAGTCTATCCCTTCATCCTGCCCTTGCTCAGCACCGGTCAGAGCATCTATGTGGACACCGTCATCTTCGAGCCGGAGCTGGCTTCCATCGTGTTCGGCTTCGCCCGCGCCTACTTCATGGTCTATGCCCCGGTGCCGGCGCTCTTTGTGGCCTTCCTTCGCCAGATCATGCCCCGCAAGCCGGACTATGAAATCTACAACGCCATCGGCTGCCAGAAACACGGCAAGACCGAGCTCTATCGTCACTACCAGCAGCACCTGGCCCAGAGCCGGGAGCAGTTCGTCATTGCGCCCGGCATCAAGGGGATGGTGATGAGCGTGTTCACCCTCCCCTCCTACGATGTGGTGTTCAAGGTGATAAAAGACGAGTTCACCCCGCCCAAGGAGGTGAGCCACGAGCAGGTGAAGGAGAAATACCGGCTGGTAAAACAGCACGATAGAGTGGGCCGCATGGCAGATACCCAGGAGTTCACCAACTTCGAGTTTCCCCTCGATCGCATCTCGCCGGAGCTGTTGGCCGAGCTCAAGGCTGTGGCGCCTTCTGCGCTTACCCTCACCGCCGACAAGCTGGTGATCAAACACCTCTACACCGAGCGCAAGATGATCCCGCTGAACCTCTATCTGGATCAGGCGGACGAACAGCAGACCCGCCTCGCCCTGGAGGAGTACGGCAACGCCATCCGCCAGCTCGCGGCGGCCAACATCTTCCCCGGCGACATGCTGTTCAAGAACTTCGGGGTGACTCGCCACGGCCGGGTGGTCTTCTACGACTACGACGAGATCTGCTATATGACGGAGTGCAACTTCCGCCAGATCCCGCCGCCGCGCTACCCGGAGGACGAGTGGAGCGCCGAACCCTGGTATTCGGTGGCACCCAACGACATCTTCCCGGAGGAGTTCGCCACCTTCCTGCTGCAAAAACCCCAGGTGCGGGAGATCATGATGCAGTTGCACAAGGAGCTCTTCGATGCCAACTACTGGAAGATGCTGCAGAGCAACATCAAGGAGGGGATGTTCGAGGATGTCTATCCCTACCGGCGCAAGAAGCGGTTTCGCTTCCAGCGAGGGGGATGACCCGGCATCAGGCACAAAAAGGGACGCCATGGCGTCCCTTTTCACATTCTTCTGCACGCTGGCGCAGGGGCCGCCTGCGACAGCCTTTGACGAGATCCCGGCTTATTTCACGGCGTCAAAGGTCAGCAAGGTGGCCTTGTCGGCATCCTTGAGTACTAGCTGTTTGCCGCTGATCTGGAAGCTCGCCACCTTCTCCAGGGTCTGCAGGTAGTTCATCTCCTTGCCGGCCAGATCCCCCGCACACATCATGCGCGTCGAACCCATGGCGCCCAGCGTCAACACGCCGTCACCCTGCTCTGTGATGCCGCCAAAGTAGCGGTTGCAGCCGCCCTTGCCCGCCACCTTGTCACCGGCGACCTGCAGGGTGAAGGTATCACCGCTCGCCCCTTGCAGTTGCCAGGTCGATGCCTGCAATTGTGCCAGCGTAGAGCCCGTAGTCATGGCGCAGCCTCCCAGGGCCAGAGCGGCCAGCAGGATCAGTTTGTTGTTCATCAGTTCACCTCGTGATGGAGCGTGTCGTAACGACACGGAGTGAGGGGCCTGTGTGCCATGACTGCGGCGTCAATCAAAACTCTTTTATTGTGATCGGGGTTCCCTTTACTCCCCGCTGGCATGTGCCATGCTTGTAGTCCTGTTCGGACCCAGGGAGGGGAAACGAATGGTCAAGTCTCTCGTCATCGCAATGGCATCCAGCCTCGTCTTTTCGGCTCAGGCCGCCGACTGGAGTTTTCTCCAGACCGAATCGGACAACCCGCTCTACGTCAAAAGCTATTCCGGCGTACTGCTCGGCAACCAGAGCCATCTTGGCGACAACTTCGACCTCTGGCTCATCAATACCGGCTACCAATACCCGCTTCAGGATGACATCAGCCTCTACATGGAGGCCGGCCCCGCCATCGGTCCCCAGAGCGGGCAGGCCGGGTTCAATATCAGCTCTGGGGTGCGCTATCGCCTCTCCCCGTCATTCAACATCGGCAGCCAGCTCAAGCAACTGGAGGTGAGCAAGGCCAGCACCCTGGTTGAGCTCAACAGCAGCCTGCTGGTGACCCCCTCCCTAGCCATCACCGCCAATTACGGACTCAGTGCCTTCAGCACGGAACACTTTCTCACTCTGGGAGTGGGCTTCAACTTTTGAGGTTCAGAGGAGCCTGGCGCCGCTCACCAGCACACCGTTGAGATCGGCGTAGACATAGTCGCCGGGCGCTATGGTCACACCGGCAAAAGAGACCACGGTGTCCAGCGTGCCCAGGCCCCGTTTTTCGGTCTTGACCGGGCAGGGGGCCAGGGCCTTGACCCCCAGCGCCAGGGTCGCCAGCGTCCCCACATCCCGCACGGCACCATTGATGAGGATCCCCTCCCACCCCTGCTCCACCGCCTTGATGGCCAGCTGATCCCCGAGCAGCGCCCGACGCAGGGAGCCGCCCCCGTCGATCACCATCACCTTGCCATGGCCGGGACGATTGACCAGATCACGCACCAGGCTGTTGTCTTCAAAGCAGGAGAGGGTCACGGCCTCGCCGTAAAACAGCGCCTTGCCACCATAGTCCTGAAACAGGGGGTCAGCGATCCTAAGGGCATCGCCATGTTCATCGCAAAGGTCGGGCAGCAGGTCCAGCATGATCATCATCCTTCCATGGAGTGAAATGTGTCCGCTCATTCTTTCATCATGTCGGGGCGCTGACAATCCACCGGCCGGGTGCCCTGTGCGGATGGCGGGGGGCCATGTCAGCCCGAAGGCCTGAGCCGCCAGCGGGACGCAAGCGCCCCCAGATGACAGGGCGGCCCTTCCAGCAACACGGGCACCAGCCAGAGCTCTCCTTCACGCACCCAATAGAGGGCATTCTGGCCAAATCGGGCGGCCAGCCGGATCGCCTCTGGCAGCGAAAGCGGCAACAATAGCGACGCCTCCTGCCAGCGCTCATCCTCATCGCTCCCCCAGACCTCTCCCATGACGGGACACTCACCCACTTGCCGGACAAGGGCTCGCTGGCGACGGGCATTGCGGCGCAGCCCCACCCACCGGCTGGCCGGGTTCCAGGCCGTGACAATGGCATAGGCTGGGCAGCTGGGAGGCGCAAAGGGGGCGATGAAGCACACTTTTCTGTAGTTTTCCCACAAAGTCATGTCAACCACATGTTACATCCCATTACATTTATTAAGGGCGAAAAAGCGGGTCAGCCCAAGTATGATGCAGCGAACTCGGGGATTGACTTATATCAAAGCTGAGTTAAAAAGTTGCTATCTGACGGCAAAGAGTGTTGTTATGCGCCTGTTAACTGATAAAATGCAGCAACTTTTGTAATGGACTACCTCTCCGGGCTTCTCTTGTTCAGACTTGTTGAGAGCCCATGTACGGCACAGGGATGCTTGCCGACATAGTTACCAAATTCGCGATGATTCGACCTGATATTCATACCCAGGATGACGTAATAAATTTTCAGGACCGGTCGGATAACGCCAAAGAGTGTTAAAATTTCGATAATTAACTGATAAGAATCTGGGAATACTCATGCAAACACCACATATTCTGATCGTCGAAGACGAGCTGGTCACCCGCAACACCCTCAAGAGCATCTTCGAAGCCGAAGGCTACATCGTGCTGGAAGCCAACAACGGTGACGAGATGCACCAGGCCCTGACCAGCCACACCATCAACCTGGTGATCATGGACATCAACCTGCCGGGCAAGAACGGCCTGCTGCTGGCGCGCGAGCTGCGTGAAGATGACAACATCGCCCTGATGTTCCTGACCGGTCGCGACAACGAAGTGGACAAGATCCTGGGGCTGGAGATCGGCGCAGATGACTACATCACCAAGCCGTTCAACCCACGTGAACTGACCATCCGTGCCCGCAACCTGCTGAGCCGTACCATGAACGTGGCCGCCGGTGGCGAAGAGAAGAAGCTGGTAGAACGTTATCTGTTCAATGGCTGGGCCCTGGACATCAACAGCCGCGCCCTGGTCAGCCCGGCAGGGGACATGTTCAAGCTGCCCCGCTCCGAGTTCCGCGCCATGCTGCATTTCTGCGAGAACCCGGGCCAGATCCAGACCCGTGCCGAGCTGCTCAAGAAGATGACGGGCCGCGAACTCAAGCCCCACGACCGCACCGTCGACGTGACCATCCGCCGTATTCGCAAGCACTTCGAGAGCGTGGGCGACACCCCGGAGATCATCGCCACCATCCATGGCGAAGGCTATCGCTTCTGCGGCGAGCTGGAGCAGGAGTAATCCTCCCCACTCCCGAGTTGAAAAGGCGCCCTGTGGCGCCTTTTCCATGTCTGCGCCTTTCAGCTTGGCCGCTCTGGCACTCTCGCCGGCATCAAAAAACAGACAACAAAAAGCCCACTCGCAGGAGTGGGCTTTTTGTGTGAAGACTGGAGCGGGCAGCGGGAATCGAACCCGCATCATCAGCTTGGAAGGCTGAGGTAATAGCCATTATACGATGCCCGCTAGGCATCAAAACGTGCTTGGTGTGATGGGGAATCCCCACGACAGACAGCCATCTGGCTGATATGGACAACGGCGCGTGCCGCTATCTGGAATGTGGAGCGGGTGATGGGAATCGAACCCACGTATGCAGCTTGGGAAGCTACCGTTCTACCATTGAACTACACCCGCGTCAGTGGCCTCTACTATATGCATTTTGCCGCCGAGCGCAATCACCGACCTCGCATTTTTTGCCATAAATCAAGCTGTTCGGCCAACTAATGAGCATGAAGCCGATTTTTCACACAATGATGTTCCTCCGCCCGGTTCTGCAAGGTTGCCAAGCCGTGGGGGCGACGATAGTCTTGCGCCACTCGTTTGAGGAGGGTGGTAATGGACAAGAACAGACAGAAACATCTCTATGGCTGGTTGCGCAAACAATCGGGCCATGGTCGGCGCTGGATCGGCATCTCCATCGCCTTCGGGCTGGGTCAGGGCGTCCTGATGGTGATGCAGGCCTGGTTGCTGGCGACCCTGCTGCACGGTTTCATCATCGAAGGCTCCACGCCGGAGCACTCCGCTCCCCTCTTCATCAGTCTGTTGCTGGTGACCCTGACCAAGGCGGCCCTGGCCTATGGCCGCGAGGTGGCGAGTTTCAAGGCGGGCAGTGCGGTGCGCCAGGCCATCCGCGAGCTGGTGCTCACCCGCCTCGCCAGGCTCGGCCCTGCCTATATCCAGCGTCGCCCTGCCGGTAGCTGGGCCAGCCTGCTGCTCGAGCAGATCGAAGAGATGCAAGACTTCTTCTCCCGTTATCTGCCCCAGATGGCTATCGCCGTCTTTATTCCCCTGGTGATCCTGGTCTCCGTGTTCCCGGTGAACTGGGCGGCGGGCCTCATTCTGCTCGGCACCGCCCCCCTCATTCCTCTCTTCATGATCCTGGTGGGGGTGGGCGCCGCCGATGCCAACCGCCGCAACTTCCAGTCGCTGGCGCGCCTCTCAGGCCACTTCCTCGATCGCCTCAAGGGGCTGCGCACCCTGCAGCTTTTCATGCGCACCCGGGCGGAAGGGGAGGCCATCCGCGATGCATCGGAAGATTTTCGCGAGCGCACCATGGAGGTACTGCGCCTCGCCTTCCTGAGCACGGCCGTGCTGGAGTTCTTCGCCGCCATCGCGGTGGCCCTGGTGGCCGTCTACTTCGGTTTCTCCTACATCGATCACCTCAACTTTGGCAGCTATGGCGTCAAGGTCACCCTCTTTACCGGCCTGTTCGTGCTCTTCCTCGCCCCCGAGTTCTACGCGCCGCTGCGGGAACTCGGTGCCCACTATCACGCCAAGGCACAGGCCATTGGCGCCGCCGAACAACTGCTGGAATTTCTCGAGGCCGACGTGAGCGAACCCGCCTCCGGGACGCTCCCCTTCCATGCGGATGGCCCCGTCAAGGTAGAAGCCCGCAGCCTGGAAGTGCTGAGCGCCGAGGGCAAGGTGCTGGTCGGTCCCCTCGATTTCACGCTGGAAGCCGGCACGCGCACCGCCCTGGTCGGCATCAGTGGCGCGGGCAAGAGCTCCCTGGTCAATGCCCTGCTCGGTTTTGCCCCCTATCGCGGTTCCCTGTGCGTCAACGGAGTGGAGCTTCGTACCCTGGACATCAGCCAGTGGCGCCAGCAGCTAGGCTGGCTCTCCCAGAATCCCCAACTCTTCCACAGCTCCCTGCGGGACAACCTGCTGCTGGCCAGACCATCCGCCAGCGACGCCGAGCTGGAAGCCGCGCTCAAGCGCGCCCAGGCCTGGGAGTTCGTCAATGAGAAAGGGCTGGACTATCGGGTCGGGGATCAGGCGGGCGGTCTCTCCGTCGGCCAGGCCCAGCGCATCGCCCTTGCCCGTACCCTGCTCAAGACGACCCAGATGATGGTGCTGGATGAACCCACTGCCAGCCTGGATCGCCATTCTGAGCGAGCCGTCATGAGCGCCCTCGAACAGGCCGCACAAGGTCAGACCCTGCTGATGATCACCCACCGCCTCGATCAGCTCAGCCAGATGGACAACATCCTGGTGCTGGCGCACGGCAAGCTGGTGGAGCAGGGACGTTTTGCCGCACTCGGCGAGGCCCAGGGCCCCTTCGCCCGCCTCCTGTCGCAATCCCAAGGTTTCGGAGACTCTCTCGATGACTGATCTATTGCCGTTCCTGCGCCTTTATCGCCAGCACTGGCTCAGCCTCTCCATCGGCCTGCTGCTGGCCCTGGTCACCCTGGTGGCCGGCATGGGCCTGCTCTCCCTCTCCGGCTGGTTCCTCTCCGCCGCCGCCGTCGCCGGGCTGGCGGTCGCCACCCGAGACACCTTCAACTACATGACCCCTGCGGGGGGCGTGCGTTTCTTCTCCATCGTGCGCACCGCCAGTCGCTGGGGCGAGCGGGTCGTGAGCCACGACGCCACCTTCCGGGTGCTGACCCGGCTGCGGGTCTGGTTCTGGCAAAAGCTCTCCCCTCTCTCCCCCGGCTCCCTTGCCGGTTTTCGCCAGGCTGACCTGCTCAACCGTCTGGTGGCCGACATCGATGCCATGGATCACGTCTATCTGCGCCTCATCACCCCCATTGGGGCGGCGCTGCTGAGCTGCGCCGGGCTGGTCTTCTTCCTCTCCTTCTTCGATGGTCGCCTGGCGCTGACGCTGGGAGCCATTCTGCTCTTTGGCATGCTGGCCTTGCCCCTGGTCTTCTATTTTGCCGGGCGCGCGCCGGGCCGCCAGCTCATCGCCGAGAAGTCCAACCTGCGTACCCGCATGGTGGACTATCTGGACGGCCAAGCCGAACTGCAGATGTTCGCCGCCGCTCCCGAGGCGCTCACCGGATTGCAGCAGGCGGAGCAGGCCCTGATCCGGGCCCAGGCCCGCATGGCCCGCGTCAGCGGCCTGGCCGCCTTCTCGGTGCAGTTGCTGAGCGGCTGGACTCTGACCCTGATGCTCTGGCTGGCCGGTCACGGCGTCGGTGGCAGTGCCCCTGACCCCATCACGGCACTCATGGTGTTCGCTACCCTGGCGAGCTTCGAGGCGCTGCTGCCGCTGGCCGGTGCCTTCCAGCACCTCTCCACCAGCCTCACCTCCGCCCGCCGTCTCAACGAGATCCTGCAAGAGGCCAAGGCGCCGGAGTGGGGAGCACAGCAAGCCCCCGCTGCCCGGGGTGCCGTGCAGATAAGCGATCTGCATTTCACCTATCCAGGCCAGGATGCTCCCGTGCTGCAAGGGTGCACCCTGCAACTGCATGCCGGGGAGAAGCTGGCGCTGCTGGGGCAGACCGGCTGTGGCAAGTCCACCCTGATGGGGTTGCTGACCCGGGAGTGGACGGCCCTATCGGGGGAGATCCTGCTCGATGGCAAGCCCCTCACCGATTACAGCGAAGAGGCGCTGCGCGCCTCCTGCTCCGTGGTGAGCCAGCGGGTCCACCTGTTTGCCGATACCCTGCGTGGCAACCTCACCCTGGCCGCCCCCGGAGCCAGCGACGAACGGCTCATCGAGGTGCTCACCCAGGTGGGGCTCGGGACTCTGCTGCGCGATGAGGGTGAGCAGGCAGAACAGGGGCTGGATGCCTGGCTCGGGGATGGCGGGCGTCCGCTCTCCGGCGGGGAGCGCCGCCGCATCGGCATCGCCCGCGCCCTGCTCCACGATGCACCGCTCTGGCTGCTGGACGAGCCCACCGAAGGGCTCGATACCCAGACCGAACGGGAGATCATGGATCTGCTGCTGACCCTGGGGGCGAATCGCACCCTGCTGCTCATCTCCCACCGCCTGCTGGGGCTGGAACGGATGGACAGGGTAGCCCTGATGGAAGAGGGTCGCATCCGTCTGTGTGCCCCCCACCAGGAGCTACTGGAAGATGATCACTACCGCAGCCTGCACCGGCGACTGGCCCCCGCCTGATCCGGGGTCGTCTCGCTACAATCCATTGATATGGCTAAAAATGGGGCTGGTCGCCATCGGCGACTGCCCCCTATAATGGCCCACTCGCCACCCAACAAGATGCCGATATGAAACGCCTGATCCTGATGATGCCCCTGATTGCCTCCGGTTGCGCCGACTTCGCCTTCAACAGCAATCTGGACAAGGAAAACTTCGACGAGTACTTCAAGCCGGGGAGCGTGCGGATCTACGAGCAGAGCGAGCTCGCCGACCTCAACTACCTCTACCTCGGCACCGTCGAGGGGGAATCCTGCCAGAGCGATGCCAACCAGGCGGTGCCCAATGCCGGTGAAGCCCGCACCCTGGCCCGCCGCCGCGTGGCGGACATGGGGGGCAACGGCGTCAGCTTCGACAAGTGCGCCGAGTTCAGCGACGTGCCCGGCTGCCTGAAGCAGGTGATCTGCTACGGTCAGGCGCTGAAAGTGGCCGAAGAGAAGTAAGTCCTGCCATGGCGATCGCCATCGTGCGACTCGGCAGCCCCCGCCTCGAGGATGAGGGGCTTCGCATCGGTACCGTGCGTCGCCCCCCTCGCGGCGTGCCCAAAGCGGCGTTCGCCAGCCAGGATTGGTACGACGTCTGGTTCCCCAATCTGGCCCCCAGCGCCGAGACCATGAAACTCGGTCAGACTGCCGACACCCCGGCCCGGTGGACCGCCTTCTGCAAGCAATACAAGGCCGAGATGGCCGCCCCGGCCGCGAAGCACGATCTGGCCCTGCTGGCCGCCCTCTCCCACACTACCCATTTCTCGGTGGGGTGCTACTGCGAACAGGAGTCCCGCTGCCATCGCAGTGTGCTGAGGGCCCTGCTGGCCGAGGCGGGGGCATTGCTGCGCTGAGCCCCGTCATGGATGAACACTCCACATGAGAAGAGGGCACCCCGGGGTGCCCTCTTCTTTATGATGTCGGCTAGTACGCATTCGATGACAAGGAAACCTCCACTCGTCGTCGCAAGGCCTGTTCCTCATCATGGGTCATGCCCGGCAGCGGCCCCCGGGGGTTGCTGGCAAGCCATACCACCAGATCGTCAACCGTCTCCTCCAGGGGGCGAAAGTTCAGCCCATGAACGATGGCGGCCTCGGCGCTGATGGTGCCATACCCAGCATACTCGGGCAGCTCGTTTGGCAGCAGCGTGGGATAGCTTTGCCAGGGCGCCACCCCTGCCGCCATCAGGTCACGCCAGGGAGCCCACTCGAGCTGCAAGGGGGTCACTGGCGTCAGCCGGGCAGCGAGGCGCTCCACCCAGTCGTTCAGTGCGATGCCGGGCTTGATCAGGTTGAAGCACCCAGCGAGTCGCTGCTCGGCAGCACGCAGCACGAACTCGGCGCAGTCGCGCACATCCAGGTATTGCAGCCTGTCCTCTCCCAGCCCCGGCAAGAGCCAGTGCCCGCCCCGCTGCACCCGCCTCACCCACCAGGCAAGACGAGCGGTCGGGTCAAAGGGGCCGCAGAGCACGCCGGGGCGCAGGGTGCACAGGCGATCTCCCCAGCGGGCGCGATACACCGACTCGCACAGCACCTTGAGGGGACCGTAGTCAGTGGGCGCTCCTGCCATCTCATGCAAGGAGGCCGACTCATCCATGCCGGGTTGGGAAAAATCGCGATAGACACTGATGGTGGAGATGAAGATGAGCCGATCGCAGCGCCCCAGCAGGGCGTCAGAGAGCCCTTCGGCCTGCTCGGGTCGATAGCAGCAGGTGTCGATGACCAGATCCCAGTGCCGCCCCTCGCCCCGCAAGGGGGCCAGGTCCCCGTCTCTGTCCCCGTGAAGCTGGGTCAGCTCCCGCCAATCCGGGTGCTGGCGGTGGCCGCGGTTGAACAGCGTCACCTCGTGCCCCCAATCCAGGGCCAGCGTGGTCAGGTGGCGACCCAGAAAGCCGGTGCCGCCGATAATCAACAATTTCATCCCTGTCTCTCCTCTATGGCGCCCTCTCCTTGCAGCCCCTCCACGGGCAGCCGAAACGGCCATGGCCTGGCATGGTGAGCACACGTCCCAGGCACGCCCTGATGCCGCCAGGCATATCGTCATGGTGCGGGCAGCAGGCTCCTTGCCCGCTCCCCCGCCACCCCTTTTGCCGCCCCACCCTACGCAAGTTGGCACCAGGACACAGCCCCCAGGCACCGGGTCTGGGATCGGGATCACAGGGGCCGCGTCCTGGAGCTCCCCCTGCGTTTTCGGCGTGCCTGTGCTACATTGCCCGGGTTTTCAGCCAGGATCCGCCATGAAGTTCGATATCGATACCCTAGGGATCATCCGCTCTCCCTACAAGGAGAAGTTCGCCATACCCCGCCAGCCCGGTCTGGTCAGCGCGGCTCGCGCCCGCCTCGAACTGCTTCCTCCCTATGATCAGCCCGATGTGCTGCGCGGCATCGAGCAATTCTCCCATCTCTGGATCAGCTTCGTGTTTCACCAGACCATGGATCAGGGCTGGCACCCGACGGTGCGCCCGCCGCGCCTCGGCGGCAACGAGCGGGTCGGGGTCTTTGCCACCCGCTCCACCTTCCGCCCCAACCCCCTCGGCCTCTCCGTGGTCGAACTGCACGGGGTGGGACGTGAGCGCGGCAAGCTCTGGCTCGAGCTGGGCGCCGTGGACTTGCTCGACGGCACCCCCGTTGTCGACATCAAGCCCTATGTCCCCTATGCCGACAGCCTGCCCCACGCCCGTGGCGGTTTCGCCCCCGATGCCCCCACCCCGCCGCTGGCGGTGAGCTTCAGCGCCCAGGCCGAGCAGCAGCTCGCCCCCTGGCTCAAGGCCCACCCGGAGCTGCGCGAACTGGTGAGGGAGGTACTGGCCCAGGATCCCCGCCCTGCTTACAAGAAGGGCAAGCCGGATGACAAGGTGTACGGTGTTAGATTGTTCGATGTGAACGTGCGATTTCAGATAAAAGAACCGCAATGTCAGGTAATTACCATCGAACCTGCTTGAAAAAAGCCTCTCTGGCAGCATGAAAAAAGCCACCCGGGAGGGTGGCTTTTTTATGGGCAAAACAGGGTGCTCAGCGCCGCTGCAGCAGCAGGCTGCCGATGGAGTAACCGGCGCCAAAGGAACAGAGCACCCCGCGAGCCCCGCTCGGCAGATCCTGGTTAAAGAGGTGGAAGGCGATGATGGAACCCGACGAGCTGGTGTTGCCGTAGCGGTCGAGGATGACAGGCGCCTCCTGCTGGCTGGCGTCATAGCCCAGCAACTTGCGACCGATGAACTGGTTCATGGTGAGGTTGGCCTGATGAAGCCAGAGCCGGCTCAAGCCATCGGCCACCCATCCCTGCTCCACCAGCTGGGAGGCTATCTGATCGCACACCAGGGGCAGCACCTCCTTGAACACCTTGCGCCCCTGCTGGCGGAACAGCTTGTCGTCGCCGTAGCGGGTGCGCGGGCTGAGCCGGTTCAGGAAGCCGAAGTTGTTGCGGATGTTGTTGGAGTACTGGGTCACCAGCTTGCTGGCCACCAGTTGCCAGGGGTTGGCCACCTGGCAATCGGCCTCCCGTTCCAGCAGCACGGCGGTACAGGCGTCACCGAAGATGAAGTGACTGTCCCGATCGCGGAAGTTGAGGTGACCCGAGCAGATCTCCGGATTGACCACCAGCGCCAGCCGGGCGGTGCCTGCCGCCAGCATGTCTGCGGCGGTCTTGATCCCGAAGGTGGCGGAAGAGCAGGCCACGTTCATGTCGAATGCCAGGCCGCTGGCGCCGAGATAGTGCTGCAATTCGATGGCCAGCGCCGGGTAGGGGCGCGGCATGTTGGAGGCGGCGACGATGACAAGATCGATCTCCCCCGGTTCACGACCGGCGGCGATCAGCGCCTGCTCAGCGGCCGCCACCGCCATCTCCACCATGATGGAGGGCTGATCGTCCGGGCGCTCCGCCATGAGCGGCTGCATGATGTCGGGATCCAGCACCCCCTCGCTGCTCACCAGATAGCGGCTCTTGATGCCGGAGGCCTTCTCGATGAACTCGCAGCTCGAGTGCTGTTTGGCAGGCAGCTGCCCTGCATCGATGGCGGAGGCGTTCTCCTCGTTGTAGAGATCCACGTACTGGTTGAAGGCCGCCACCAGCGCTTCATTGCTGACGGCAAAGGGAGGGGTATAGAGGCCTGAGCCACTGATTACGATAGAGGTCATCTTTGCTCCTGGCCGGGTGCAATCCCGGCTTGTCTGTTTTTTAGGGTTCAGAGGGTCACAGCTGGTCGATGGCCGCAGCCAGACCCGCCAGGGTCAGCGGGTGCATCCGCCCGCCGATCAATTCGTTCATCAACTTGATGGAGGGGTGCCACAGCCACTCCTGCCTTGGCAGCGGATTGACCCACACCATCTTGGGGAAATGTTGTTGCAGGCGCCCGAGCCACACCTGGCCGGGCTCCTCGTTCCAGTACTCTACGCTGCCACCTGGCCAGGTGATTTCATAAGGGCCCATTTTCGCATCCCCCACCACCATCACCCTGTAGTCGCTGCCGTAGGTACGCAGCAGCCGCAAGGTATCGAGCCGATCATCAAGGCGCCTGGCATTGTCCTGCCAGACGAAGTCGTAGAGGCAGTTGTGAAAATAGAAGAACACCAGGTGCTTGAACTCGTGGCGCAGGGCCGAAAAGAGGCGCTGCACCTCGGCCACGTGGGCATCCATGGAGCCCCCTACGTCGAAGAAGACCAGCAGTTTGACCCCGTTGTGGCGCTCGGGTCTGAGCTTCACATCGAGCCAGCCTTGCCTGGCCGAGCTTTGGATGGTGTCGTCGAGATCCAACTCGTCGGGATTGCCCCGGCGCACCCAGCGCCTGAGCTTGCGCAGGGCGAGCTGGATGGCGCGCTGCCCCAGGGGCGAGTCGTCACTGAAGTTGCGAAAGTGGCGCGCCTCCCACACCTTGGTCGCCCGCCCGTGCTGGCCCTCTCCCCCCATGCGGATCCCTTCCGGGTGATAGCCGCCGTGACCGAACGGGCTGCTGCCCCCAGTGCCGACCCACTTGTTGCCGCCGGCGTGGCGCTCCTTCTGCTCGCTTAACCGCTGGTTGAGGGTCTCCAGCAGCTGGTCGAGCCCGCCAAGGGATTGGAGCAACGCCTTCTCCTCCGGGCTTAACAGTCGCTCGAACTCCTTGCGTAGCCAGTCGTCAGGCAGGGTCTCCGGCAACAGGGGGATGGCGGCCAACCCCTCGTAATACTCGGCGAAGGCGCGATCGAAGCGATCGTAGTGCGCCTCGTCTTTCACCAGCAGGCAGCGGGATAGCTGGTAGAACTCGTCCATGTCGAGGCTGGCCAGTCTGGCCGCCAGCGCCCCGTGCAGGTCGAGCAGCTCCCGCAGGCTGCAAGGAAGCTTGTGGCGGCGCAGGTGAAGGAAGAAGTCGATGAGCATTCAGCCGCCGCGGCGCGCCAGGAAGGCGAGCTTCTCGAAGAGGTGCAAGTCCTGCTCCGTCTTGAGCAGGGCACCATAGAGGGCGGGCACCAGCTTGCCGGGCTCACGGGTGCGCAGGGCCTCGGGGGCGATGTCGTCGGCCAACAGCAGCCGGATCCAGTCCAGCAGCTCGGAGGTGGACGGCTTCTTGCGCAGCCCCTCTACCGCACGCAGCTCAAAGAAGAGCGTCATCGCCTCGTCGAGCAGCCGCTCCTTGAGGTTTGGGTAGTGGAGCTTGACGATGGCCTGCATCTCGGCCTTGTCGGGAAAGCGGATGTAGTGGAAGAAACAGCGGCGCAGGAAGGCGTCCGGCAGCTCTTTTTCGTTGTTGGAGGTGATGATGACCACGGGGCGCTGGCGCGCCTTGACGCGCTCGCCGGTCTCGTAGACATCGAACTCCATCCGATCCAGCTCCAGCAGCAGATCGTTGGGAAACTCGATGTCCGCCTTGTCGATTTCATCGATGAGCAGCACTGGCCGCCGCTCTGCGCTGAAGGCCTGCCACAGCTTGCCCCGGCGGATGTAGTGGCCTATCTCCCCTACCCTGGGGTCACCGAGCTGGGAGTCTCGCAGCCGGGCGACGGCATCGTATTCGTAGAGCCCCTGCTGGGCCTTGGTGGTGGACTTGATGTGCCAGCTGATGAGCTCGGCGCCCAGAGATTTGGCTACCGCCTCCGCCAGCACTGTCTTGCCCGTACCGGGCTCACCCTTGATGAGCAGCGGCTTCTCCAGCACGATGGCGGCATCGACGGCCATCTTCAGTGCCTGTGATGCGAGATAGCGGTCGCTTCCTGCAAATCCCATGAGATCCCTTCCACTGGATGCCCAGGCAGCGGGAGCCCCCTCGGCAAGAGAGAATAAGTTCTATATGTTGTAATAACATATTGTTATAACGATTCGTCACTTCTCATTCAGAAACCACAGGGTAATCTTGTTTCATCGCCTTAACAAACACAGGGATAGCACCATGAGCAAAATTTTTGAGGACAACAGCCAGACCATAGGCAACACCCCGCTTGTTCGTCTCAACCGTGTTACCAAGGGCCGCGTGCTGGCCAAGATCGAGAGCCGCAACCCGAGTTTCAGCGTCAAGTGCCGGATCGGTGCCAACCTCATCTGGGATGCCGAGAAACGCGGCGTGCTGACCAAGGGCAAGGAGATCATTGAGCCCACCAGCGGCAACACGGGCATTGCCCTGGCATTCGTGGCTGCGGCCCGCGGCTATCCCATCACCCTGACCATGCCAGCCACCATGAGCCTGGAGCGCCGCAAACTGCTCAAGGCCCTGGGGGCCAACCTGGTGCTGACCGAAG
This sequence comes from Aeromonas sp. ASNIH8, assembly GCF_002919855.1. Taxonomy (NCBI): domain Bacteria; kingdom Pseudomonadati; phylum Pseudomonadota; class Gammaproteobacteria; order Aeromonadales; family Aeromonadaceae; genus Aeromonas; species Aeromonas sp. ASNIH8. Next base: position 23,385 of record NZ_PQLN01000068.1, read on the forward strand.
GTCCCCTCGGCATGAAGGGCGCCATCGCCAAGGCCAACGAGATCCTCGAATCCGAACCGGGCAAGTACGTACTGCTGCAACAGTTTGAAAACCCCGCCAACCCGGAAATCCACGAGCAGACCACTGGCCCCGAGATCTGGGACGCCACCGATGGCGAGGTGGATGTGTTCGTGGCGGGCGTCGGTACCGGCGGCACCATCACCGGGGTCTCCCGCTACATCAAGAAGACCAAGGGCAAGGCCATCGTCTCCGTAGCGGTCGAGCCCAGCGAATCCCCCGTCATCAGCCAGAAACTGGCGGGTGAAGAGATAAAGCCCGGTCCCCACAAGATCCAGGGCATCGGCGCTGGCTTCATCCCGGGCAACCTGGATTTGAGCCTGCTGGACCGCGTCGAGCAGGTGAGCAGTGACGAAGCCATCGAGATGGCCCGCCGCCTGATGGAAGAGGAAGGGATCCTGGCCGGTATCAGCTCCGGCGCTGCCGTGGTCGCTGCCAACCGTCTGGCCGAGCTGCCGGAGTTCGAAGGGAAAACGATCGTCGTCATCCTGCCAAGCGCCGCCGAGCGTTACCTCTCCAGCGCCCTCTTCGCCGGAGTGTTCAGCGAGCAGGAATTGCAGCAGTAGTTGATCAGCCAACACCAAAACGACGGCGCTCCTCGGAGCGCCGTTTTCATTATGCGCTAAACTCTCTAGCCACCAGTGCCACTCGGCCCCTTATTTTTGGTTCATCGCGGCTTTCCGGGGAAGGCCGCCTTGATTTTCAGAAAAAAGTATTCTGAGTCCCTAAATCCATATGCCATACGCTTTATCACTTTGATCTTGTTGTTCACCCCTTCCAGCACACTCGT
>NZ_PQLN01000069.1:0-23686 GCF_002919855.1 Aeromonas sp. ASNIH8
TGGCCAACCGAGCCAGCATGTCGCCAGATGCCTCAACAACATCGTTCAGATCGTTTGCAATAGACATAAAAAATCCGGAACCAGTGATTGGTTCCGGATTGTCCTACAGCAGAAGGATCGGTCAATGGATCCTTAACTGATCAGCATTGCCGCATGGCGGGGCTTTTTCTGTTCACTGCCCCGCCCTTTCTTAATCCATGTCAATTCCCAGGCAGACGGCGCTTGCCAGGCCTTGACCTTCTCCTTTCGGCAAGGTTTAGATTCGGCCCATCCGTCACAGGGAAGCCACCCATGCTCTCATCGAGATTGCCCACCACGTTCATCGCCCGGCTATTGCTGGCGCTGGTGCTCGTCTGCAATCTGACCCTGTGCATCAGCTGGCATGGCGCGGCCACCGCCCTCCCGGGTGAGACCCAGGATGCCCTTCCGGCATCCTCCCCCTTGTCTCATGCGCTGCACGAGAGCCCGCCTGTGCAGCACGCCGCCATGAACCATGGCCAGGCCGACACAATTCCCCTCTCCTGCCATTCGGGCACCATGAGCCAGAGTGCCCCGTCTGGGGGGGAATGCCAGATGCAGGCCGGCTTCTCCGGTGCGGCCAATGCCCCGCCCCTGCTCGGCATGCTGTTGTCACTGCTGCTGATCCCCCTGCTGCTGCTCCCCTCTTCGTGGCATGTCGGCTCCCTGCTCGACAACTGGCTGAGGGATCCCTTCCTGCGCCTGCGCGGTACCCATCCCCCCTCCTGGCCCAGACGGCATCTGATGCTCTCTGTGCTGCGCCATTAGAAACCTCTTCTACCCCAGCCTGGGCAATGGTTCGCCATTGCAACAAGTGCCGTGCACCGGCCGACTCGTCGGCAGTGCTCCGTTTGCCGCCCAACCCGTTCGCTGTGATTCGAGTGTTGCGTGACGCAGGTGCGTGAATAACGCCTCTGCCCCGCCCCTGGACACGACGCTCATGCAGGAACCCGGTCAGGCGGCCTGATAGAAGAGAAGATGTAACCATGTCATCAGCCAAGATTTTCGCCGTTGCCGGCGCCCGCGCCTCCCGTTCGACTCGTGCCGGAGGCCTGCGATGAACAAGACCCTGATCCTGTCGACTCTGATGCTCGTCCTCGGGGCTGGCGGCGGTTACTGGGCCGCCACCAAGATGGGCGGCGCTACTACCGCCAAGGAGAAGGCCCCCCTCTACTGGGTCAATCCCATGGATCCCCGCGACAAGCGCGATGCCCCCGCCAAGGACAACATGGGGATGGACTTCATCCCCGTCTATGAAGAGAAACAGGGCGGCTCGCCGGGCACCGTTACCATCAGCCCCGAGATCCAGCAGAACCTGGGGGTGCGGCTGGCCAAGGTGGAAAAACTGCCCGTCCACCAGCAGATCGAGACGGTGGGCTATGTGGGATATGACGAGGAGCGCCTCGAAGCCATCAACTCCCGGATGGCGGGCTGGATCCGCAACCTCGCCATCAAGAACGAGGGGCAGCAGGTGGCCAGGGGCAGCTTCATCTACGATCTCTACGCCCCGGATCTGGTGAACGCCCAGCACGAGTACCTGCTGGCGCTCAATACCACCAACCCGCTGCTGCTGCGCGCCGCCGAAGGCAAGCTCAAGTCCCTGCAGGTACCGGCGGATCAGATAGCGGCCCTCAAGCGCACCCGCAAGGTGCAGGAGACGGTGCGCATCTATGCCCCGAGCAGCGGCTATGTCTCCGAGCTCAAGGTGCGTGAAGGCCAGTATGTGGAGCCCGCCGCCCCCCTCTTCAACATCAGTACCCTCAAGCAGGTGTGGGTGAGCGCCGAGGTGTTCGAGCGCCAGGCCGCCCAGATCAAGGTCGGCGATCCGGTCACCATGACCCTGGACTATGCCCCGGGCCGCCGCTGGCAGGGTCGGGTGGACTACCTCTACCCGACGCTCGATGCCAGTACCCGCACCCTGCGGGTCCGCCTGCGCTTCGACAACCCGGACGAGTTCCTGAAACCCAACATGTTCGCCAAGGTGAGCATCGGCACCGGCAAGGGGGAACCCCGCCTGGTGGTGCCGAGCGAAGCGGTGATCCGCACCGGCAGCCAGGACCGGCTGGTGCTGGCGCTGGGAGATGGCAACTTCAAGTCGGTGGCCGTCACCCTGGGCCCCCAGTTTGGTGACAAGGTCGCCATCCAGGAGGGGGTCGAAGCCGGTGACAGCATCGTCAGCTCGGCCCAGTTCCTGCTCGACTCAGAATCGGCCATCGATTCGGACTTCCAGCGCATGACGGCGGTGCGTCCCATGCAGGTGTGGACCCAGGGCCAGGTGCAGAACATCGATCTCGCCGGGCGTACCCTCGGCATCTCTCACCAGCCCATTCCCGAGTGGCAGTGGCCCGCCATGGAGATGGACTTCACCGTGGCCGACGGCGTGGACATCAGCCAGCTGAAACCGGATCAGACCCTGCATCTGCAGGTGGAGCAGGAGGGGGACGAGTACCGCATCATCCAGATCCATGTGGAAGACAAACCGGCAGCAGACGAGCCGATGAAAGAGGCCAAGGGCGAGATGCCAGGCATGGAAGGCATGGATCACAGCCAGCACCAGATGGGGGATAAATCATGATCCCGGCCATGCTTCGCTGCATTGAGCACAAACCCAATCGGCTGCCAGCCCACCGAATGAGAGGAGCCCAGTCATGATCCCTGCCATCATTCGCTGGTCCGTCGGCAACCGCTTCCTGGTGCTGCTGCTGACCGTCATGCTCACCGCCTGGGGCCTCTGGTCGGTCAAGCAGACCCCGGTGGACGCCCTGCCGGATCTCTCCGACGTCCAGGTGATCATCAAGACCTCCTACCCGGGCCAGGCGCCCCAGGTGGTGGAGGATCAGGTGACCTACCCCCTCACCACCGCCATGCTGGCGGTGCCGGGGGCCACCACGGTGCGCGGCTACTCCTTCTTCGGCGACTCCTTCGTCTATGTGCTGTTTGACGACGACACCGACCTCTACTGGGCCCGCGCCCGGGTGCTGGAGTATCTGAGCCAGGTGGCCCCCAATCTGCCCGCCGGGGCCCAGCCCCAGCTCGGGCCGGACGCCACCGGGGTGGGCTGGGTCTACCAGTACGCCCTGGTGGACAAGAGCGGCAAGCACGATCTCAGCGAGCTCACGTCACTGCAGAACTGGTTTCTGAAATACGAGCTGCAGACGGTGAACGGCGTATCCGAAGTCGCCACTGTGGGCGGCATGGTGCGCCAGTACCAGGTGCGGGTCGATCCGGACAAGCTGCGGGCCTACGGCATTCCGCTCTCCCTCATCGAGACCGCCATCAAGCAGGGCAACCAGGAGACCGGCGCCTCCGTCATCGAGATGGCGGAAGCGGAGTACATGGTTCGTTCGAATGGCTACCTCAAGAGCGTCGAGGATCTGAAGCAGATCCCGCTCGGCACCAATGTGCGGGGCGCCCCCCTGCTGCTGGGTGACGTGGCCGACGTGGTGACCGGTCCCCAGAGCCGGCGCGGTATCGCCGAGCTCAACGGCGAAGGGGAAGTGGTGGGCGGCATCATCGTCATGCGTTTTGGCGAGAATGCCCAGCACACCATCGACGGGGTCAAGGCACGGCTGGCCGAGCTCAAATCCAGCCTGCCCGACGGGGTGGAGATCGTCACCGTGTACGATCGATCCGACCTTATCCAGCGCGCCATCGACAACCTCTCCGCCAAGCTGGTGGAGGAGTTCGCCGTGGTGGTGCTGGTGTGTATCGCCTTCCTGTTCCACCTGCGCTCGTCGCTGGTGGTGGTCATCACCCTCCCTATCGCGATTTTGACCGCCTTTATCGTGATGCACCTGCAGGGGATCAACGCCAACATCATGTCGCTGGGGGGCATCGCCATCGCCATCGGCGCCATGGTGGACGGCGCCATCGTGATGATAGAGAACGTCCACAAGCACATGGAGCGGGAGGCGCTCACCGACAAGAACCGCTGGCGGATCATCACGGAGGCGAGCATCGAGGTGGGGCCGGCGATTTTCTTCTCCCTGCTCATCATCACCATGAGCTTCCTGCCGGTGTTTGCCCTGGAGGCGCAGGAGGGACGGATGTTCCACCCGCTGGCCTACACCAAGACCTACGCCATGGCCGCCGCCGCCGCGCTCGCCATCACGCTGGTGCCGGTCATCATGGGCTATTTTATCCGCGGCAAGGTATTGCCCGAGCAGGCCAACCCCCTCAACCGTGGCTTGAGCCAGGCCTATGTGCCCCTGCTCAATGCCGTGCTGGCCCGCCCCAAGACCACCCTCGCCGCCGCCCTGGTGGTCACGGTCGCGGGTTTCTGGCCGCTCCAGCACCTGGGCTCCGAGTTCATACCGCCGCTCGATGAGGGGGACATCATGTACATGCCCACCACGGCGACCAACATCTCGGTGGGCAAGGCGCGGGAGATTTTGCAGCAGACCGACAAACTCATCCGCACCGTGCCCGAGGTACAGAACGTGTTCGGCAAGGCGGGGCGCGCCGACTCGGCCACCGACCCGGCGGATCTGGTGATGATGGAGACCAGCATCCAGCTCAAGCCCCGCGATCAGTGGCGTCCCGGCATGACCCCGGAGAAGCTGAAAGAAGAGCTCGACTCCCTCATCCGCTTCCCCGGCCTCACCAACGCCTGGGTGCCCCCCATCAAGACCCGTATCGACATGCTGGCCACCGGCATCAAGACCCCGGTGGGGATCAAGATCGCCGGCCCCGACCTCAAGGTGGTCCAGCAGATTGGCCAGCAACTCGAGCAAATTGTCGGCAAGGTGGAAGGCGCTGCCTCCGTCTACGCCGAGCGGGTGGCGGGCGGTCGCTACGTCAAGGTGGATATCGATCGGCTCAAGGCGGCCCGCTACGGCCTCAACATCGCCGACGTGCAGGCGGTGCTCGCCACCGCGGTGGGCGGCATGGACGTGGGGCAGACCATTGAGGGGCGCGAACGTTACCCCATCAACCTGCGCTATCCCCAGAGCTATCGCGATTCGGTGGCCAGCCTCGAACTGCTGCCCCTGGTCACCCCCAAGGGTGAGCGGATCGCCCTGGCGGACGTGGCCCGGGTCTACATCAGCGACGAGGCGCCCATGCTGCGCAGCGAAAACGCACGCCTCAACGGCTGGGTCTACGTGGACATCCGTGGCCGCGACATCGGCTCCTTTGTGGCAGAGGCCAAGGCCGAGGTGGACAAGCAGCTGGTGCTGCCACCGGGTTACGCCCTCACCTGGTCAGGTCAGTACGAATACATGGAGCGGGCCATGGAGCGCCTCACCTACGTGGTGCCCCTGACCCTCGCCATTATCGTGCTGCTGCTCTATCTCGCGTTTCACCGCTTCCAGGAGGTGCTGCTCATCCTCACCACCCTGCCGCTGGCGGTGGTCGGGGGGATCTGGGCCGTCTGGCTGCTCGACTTCAACCTCTCGGTGGGCGTCGGCGTCGGCTTCATCGCCCTGGCCGGGGTGGCCGTGGAGACGGGGGTGCTGATGCTGGTCTACCTCAACCACGCCTGGGACGATCTGGTGGCCAGCGGCAAACCGGACAAGGCCGGCCTGCACCAGGCGGTCATTCACGGCGCCGCCCTGCGCCTGCGCCCCAAGATGATGACGGTGGTCACCATCATCGCCGGCCTTCTGCCCATCATGTGGAGCCATGGCACCGGCTCGGAGGTGATGCAGCGAATCGCCGCCCCCATGATCGGCGGCATGGTGACGGCGCTGGTGCTGACCCTGCTGGTGCTGCCCGCCGCCTACTACCTGTGGCGCAGCCGCACCCTGAAAACCCTTGAACACACGACGTCGCAGACGGATACCCCGACTGCACCCTGATCAACCGGACAACACAAACAAGGAAACCATCATGAACTACAAGACGCTGACGCTGACCCTGCTATTGGGCCTCGCCACCCACACCGGCCTGCAGGCCGAGGAGATGATGAACCACGAAGGGCACGACATGAGCCAGATGGGGGAGATGGGCCAGATGGAGGGCATGGATGGCATGGAGGAGAAGGTGATGACCAAGGGGGTCATCAGCCGTATCGACACGCAAAACGGCAAGGTAGGCATCAAGCACGAGGCCATCGCGAACCTCAAGATGCCCCCCATGACCATGGTCTTCCAGGTGGCCGATCCCGCCCTGATGGAAGGGTTCAAGGTCGGGGATGCGGTGAGCTTCCACGCCGAAAGTCCGGCTGGAAAGCTCACGGTGACGAAGCTGCAGAAGCAGTAACCACTCACAAGGGCAGTAAAAAAACGGCGGGTTGAACCCGCCGTTTTGTTGTCTGCTTGTCAGCGCCGGGCCGATCCTCAGCCGCGAATGTGGTCGATAAAGGCGTCGATCTGCTCGCGGCTGCAAGCCGGGTTCATGAATACCGCCTTTTCCCCGGCGATGTAGGAGTAACGGCCGCGCGCGTCGTAATCGGAGCGGGCCACCGCCTCCACCCAGTTGGTGTAGAGCCCCACCTTGCCGCGCCCGGTGAAGAGGCTGCGGTGGTATTCGGTGTTGCGTGCCAGCCGCGCCTTGTAGGCGGGGTCGGGACTGCGGGCCAGCTCGAAGGCGAACTCGGCCTCCGGATCCTGCACCCACTCGGGGTTGTAGATCTTGAAGCCCACGCTCGGCCCCTGGTTCTCCTGGGCCACCAGCTTGACGTTGCCGAGCTGGCTCAGACGGAAGCGGAAGTAGTTGGCGTTTTGCAGGCAGTGGGCCAGCACGGTGCGATACCCCTCGACCCCCAGGTAGTTGAGGGCCGCGTAGGCACCGAACAGGCCGCTCGCCCCGCGGGAGCACTCGATGGTGGACTGCAGGTGGGTGTGGCCCTGGATGTCGCGCTCGAAGTAGGAGAAGTTCTCCGGATCGTTCTCCATCGCCTTGAGGTCGTTCTGCTCCTTGATCATCACCAGGCTGGAGGTGTAGGGCACATAGCCCCACTTCTGGAAGTCGACGGTGAACGAATCGGCGTATTTGAGCTCGGCAAAGCGCGCCACGTTGCGCTCGATGCCGGCCAGGGTCGCGGCGTTGATGGCCAGGGGGTTGGCGGCAAAGTCGTAACCCAGGAAGAAGATCATCGACCAGCCGATGGCGGCGTCCACGTGGATGTGGGGCTTGACCGCCACCTCGAAGCGCTCGCACAGGCGATCCCGCAGGTCCACCACGGGTTTGACCTGATCCACCCCGAAGGTGTCGGTGGTACCCATGGTGAGCATGATGGTAGGCACCACGTGCTTCAAGGCAAAACAGGCGGTCAGGGTGCGCTCGAGATCCGCGAGATCGATGTCGTTGTTCTCCCCGACCTGGATGCGGATGGTCTTGTTCTCGATGTCCACCCCGAGCAGGGAGAGGTTGGTGATGTTGGAGTAGTGGCCGCCCTGGGAGTTGATGATGCGGTAGTCCTGATAGTGGCCGAGCCCCTTGTGCTTGGCTTCCGGCAGGCTCTTGCGAATGCCGAGCAGGTAGCCGTAGAGGTTACAGAAGGTCCCCCCCTGGGTGAAGATGCCGGTGGCGCGGGCCGGGTCGTAACCCGCCAGCAGTGCTATCTGGCGCACTACCTTCTTCTCCAGCTCCTCGGCCACCCCGGCGTATTCGGAGTAGACCAGGTTGGGGTTGGCCAAAATGCCCATCTGGGCGCCGTAGATGGCGGGATCCGCCGACATGGTGATGACGTTCTCGACGCTGGAGGGGTTCTCCCAATCCTTTGACAGGGCGCCGGCAAACAGCAGCTCCGTCATGGGCTCCCCCGGGGTACGCATCTGCGCGGGCACCGGCATGGTCTCGCAGAGATCCGCCAGACGGGCGCGGCCATCGGGCCAGGCATTGAGCCGCGCATCCGGCGCCAGTCCACGGGCGCGAAACTCGTTGAGGGTGGCAAAGCCGGGCTCGCGAAAGACCGGCCAGAGGTCGGGGTTGCGTGAGAAAAAGTGGGCTTTGACGGTGGCAAAACGGCGGGCGAATTCGGGGGAGACGGCGTTGACGCCCTCATCTTTCAGATAGACCAAGTGATTCATTTTTATACCATTGATACTGCTGAGGTGCGGTTTTTATACTCCAGTGACACCTCTATCAACAGAGACAATAACTAATGGTCTGCCCTACTTTTTGTCATGTTGGCGCCCTGATGGGCGCCGCGCCCCCTCTCCCCTCTTTTCCCCTGTTCATCTTGTGATCCTGGTCATGGGCAAGGTCAGCGCAGGGCGGTCAGCAGCCATGCCGAAAACCCTTCCAGCTCGGAGTTGGCCGAAAACGTCGCCCGCCACTGACGCAGCAACTCGTCGATGGCGTCGGGACGATAGGCCACCCCGGGCAGGCGTGCGGCCAGGTCATCCAGGGGCGCAGGGTCCAGGGTGTCACTGAAGATCTGTGCCCGTCCTATCACCCCCTTCTCCACGTCGAAATGAAGCTCGACCCCGCCCCAGGGGAAGCGCTCCTCCAGCAGGTGGCTGAAGGCGGGAGCATGGCCGAAGTTCCACTCCCAGCTGCGTTGGCGGGCAAAAGTCTCGGCAAAGCCGGGCAGGTCGGGCATCCGCTCGGGGGAGATATGCTCGGGCGGCACCACCTCACCGTAATGGGCAAAGAAGGCGTCGCACAGGGCCTGTACCACCTGCTCATGATCCAGACCAGGCAGCAGCTCGCCAAGGTTCGCCACCCGGCTTCTCACCGAACTGATGCCCTTGGCCGCCAGCTTCTTGGGGTCGGGATTGAGGTAGTGGGCAAGGCGGCCGAGATCAGCATCCAGCAGCAGGGTACCGTGGTGAAAGCCGCGATCATGGTTCTCCCGGTAGGCCGAACCCGACACCTTGCGATCCCCGTCCGGGGTCGCCACCAGCAGGTCGTTGCGCCCGGAGGCAAAAGCGCTCACGCCGAGTCTGGCGAGGGCATCGATGACGATGGTGGTGGAGACGCTCTTGTCATAACCGGGCTTGCCCGCCATGAAGGTGAAACAGCTGTTGCCAAGGTCGTGGAACACGGCGCCACCCCCGCTGCTGCGCCGGGCCAGGGTCACCCCGTCCTCTTCCATGCGGCGGGTGTTGCACTCCTTCCAGGGGTTCTGGGCCCGGCCTATCACCACCGTATTGTCGTTGCGCCACAGGAACAGCACCCGCTGGGCCGGGTCCATCTGGCGAAAAATGCACTCCTCCACCGCGAGGTTGAACAGGGGATCGTGGGAGTCGGAGAGCAGCAGGCGCAAGGAAGACATGACAGGACCTTCTCGGAAAACAGGAAACGGATGACTACCATACCACCCTGAACGAAGGAAGGCGTCCCCCGACCGCCACAGGTCGACATCCGATCGGGGCAAGAGCATCAACTTCTGATACGACAGGAGAAGACAAGAGGGAGTCGCCGAAAACACGCAGTTTATCATTAACAGGCGAGAAGAGAGGCGGCAGCCACCCCTCCTGGAATGACACCTTATGCCCTTGTCACCGGGCCGGTGACGGGTTGACAAGGTTTCAAAACGAGCCGTGACGCCCATTGACGTGATGAATGACACAAAAATGACTTTTACTGCCTCCCGCGCCCCATCTTATTGGGGCCTGCTCCCCTTGCGAATGGCAGGAAATTGTTTGACTCTAGCCAGAAGAGCACCTCCCGAGAGAACAGCGGTATGACGGAGTCCGATGCATCTCGCCAGCCTGTACGCTGGCTTCTGCCTTTCTGGGTGATGATTGCCACCCTGACCACGGCTCCCCTCAGGGCGGATGAGCGCGTCATCCTGCAACTTCCCTGGCAGCACCAGTTCCAGTTTGCCGGTTACTACGCCGCCATCGCCAAGGGGTTCTACCAGGAGGTCGGCCTGCAGGTCACCCTGCGGGAGGCGGGGCCGGGCACCGACGTCATCAATGAAGTCACCACGGGTCGTGCCCAGTTCGGCATCCGCGGCAGCGATCTGCTGCTGGCCCGGGCAGCAGGCCGCCCTGTGGTGGTGCTCGCCGCCATGTTGCAGCACTCCCCCCTGATGCTCATCACCCTGGAGCGGCCGGATATCCAGACTCCGGGCGATCTGGCCAACAAGCGGCTGATGCTCGAACCCGGCTCCAACGAGCTGCTCACCTACCTGCATCGCTACACCCGCAGCCGGCAGTGGGATACCCTGCCCTACGAGCGGGGGGTACAGGCACTGCTGAGGGGCCAGGCGGACGCCATCAGCGCCTACAGCACAACCGAGCCCTTCACCCTGCAGCAACAGGGCATTCCCTACCGGGTGTTCAGTCCCCGCGACGTCGGGTACGACTTCTACGGAGACAACCTCTTCACCTCGGAAAATGAAGTCTTCAACCAGCAGGAGCGGGTCCAGCGCTTCTTGCAGGCCAGCCTCAAGGGGTGGCGCTATGCCATGGATCATCCCGAGGAGATGATCAACCTGATCCTGGAGCACTACCCCAGCGGGGCCGGGCGCGAGGCGCTCGCCTTCGAGGCCCGTGAAACCCGGGCCCTGATGCAGCCCGACATCATCGAGCCCGGCTACATGCAGCAGGATCGCTGGCAGCAGATCGCCCGCACCTACCAGGAGGCCGGGATGATCAAGGCGGTGCCCAACCTCACCCCCTTCCTCTACAACAGTACCCAGGCGAGCCTTCGCCAGCAGCGCCAACTGCTCGACAGGAGCGTGGCCATCGCCATGCTGATCTCCTTCTCCCTGCTGGCCCTGCTCGGCGTCTTCCTGCACCTCTATCTGCGTCTGCGGGAAGAGGCCAGTGACCGACAGCGGCTCACCCGGGAACTGGCCCAGCGCGAGCAGCACTACCGTTTCGTGGCGGAGAACAGCGGCGACGTGATCTGGACCATGGACACCGACAGCCTGCGTTTTCGTTACATCAGCCCCGCCATCGCGTCCCTGAGCGGCTATGAGCCCGCCGAACTCTTTGCCCTCTCCCTGCGCCAGCTGCTCCCCGATGAGTCCTGGAAACAGCTTCGCGACGGCATCACCGCCTCCCTCGAGGCCTGGCAACGGGGGGATCATGGGCAGACCCGGTGCGTCATCCACTCCCAGCTGCGCCACAAGCAGGGTCATCTGGTGGCCATCGAGACGGTCACTACCTTGCATGGCAGCGCCAGCACAAGACCCGATGCCATTTTGGGGGTGACCCGGGATGTCACCGAACGTTCGGCCCGGGAGGAGATGATGCGCCGCCTCGCCTTCTATGACCCCCTCACCGGCCTGGCCAACCGCCGCCTGCTGCAACAGCGGCTCAAGGAGACCCTGGAGCAGGCTCCCCAGCAGCCCCTGGCCCTGGTCTTCATCGATCTCGACCACTTCAAGCCCATCAATGACACCTTCGGCCACGAAACCGGCGACCTGCTGCTCAAGCTGGTGGCCGAGCGCATGGGGGAGTGCGTCAGGGAAGAAGATCTGGTGGCACGCCTTGGGGGGGACGAATTCGTCATCATGCTGCCCGATACGGATGCCTCGGCCCTCGCGGTCGCCGACAAGCTGCACCACTGCCTGCATCACCCCTTCCAGCTTGAGCAGCAGGCGCTGCGCATCTCCGGCAGCATAGGGGTCGCCCTCTATCCGGATCACGGCACCGACCCCAAGACCCTGATGCACCACGCCGATCAGGCCATGTATCAGGCCAAGCACCATGGCCGGGGCAGGGTCTGCCTGTTTTCCACCGGGCAGGATCCCCTCCCCGGCACCCTGCAATGGCAGCCCGCCCACGCATGCGGCCACCCCCGCATCGATGCGGACCACCGCCAGCTCTACCTGCTGGCCAACCGCTTGCTCGAGCACATGCAGGATCCCGGCATCCATCCGGATGCCTTGCTGGCAGACATGGCGCAGATATTCGAGATGGCGCGCCAGCACTTCCTCCTCGAAGAGCAAGTCCTCGCGCAATATGGCTATGAGGAGCTGGCGGCCCATCGCCAGGAGCACCAGCATCTGCTGAAAAAAGCCGGTCAGCTGATGGCGGCCGCACAGGCGGGCACCCTTGGCAACGACGCCCTGCTCAACTTCATCATCCAGGAGCTGGTCGTGGGTCACATGAGCCAGGCGGATCGCCGTTATTTCCCCCTGATGAAAACCTGCGATGCCCGCGAGGCGGTGTGATGCCAGAAAACAGGGGGCACGTGCCCCCTGTGTTTACCTCTGACTTCGGCGAACGAGCAGGCTGTAGTAGAGCAGCGGGATCACCATCAGGGTGAGCAAGGTGGAGACCAGGATCCCGAAAATCAGGCTGATGGCCAGCCCGTTGAAGATGGGGTCATCCAGGATGAAAAGCGCCCCTATCATGGCCGCCAGCGCCGTCAGCATGATGGGTTTGGCTCGCACCTGCGCCGCCTCGATCACCGCCTGCTCGAACGCCATGCCACTCGCCCGCTGCTGCTCGATGAAATCCACCAGCAGGATGCTGTTGCGCACGATGATCCCGGCCAGGGCGATCATCCCGATCATCGAGGTGGCGGTGAACTGGGCCCCCAGCAGGGCGTGACCCGGCATCACCCCGATGAGGGTGAGCGGAATGGGGGCCATGATGATGAGCGGCACCAGATAGGAGCGGAACTGGGCCACCACCAGCAGGTAGATGAGGATCATCCCCACCCCGTAGGCCAGCCCCATGTCGCGGAAGGTCTCGTAGGTTATCTTCCACTCCCCGTCCCACAACAGCGCCACCTCCCCCAGCTTGTCGGGCTGATGCACGTAATACTGTGGCAGCGAGATGTCGGCACCGGCGGCAAACATGCCGTAGAGCGGGCTGTCGGCATGGCCGCCCATGTCAGCCACCACCATCACCATGGGCTGCATGTTCTTGTGCATGAGGTAGCTGGGGGCGACCTCGTCACGACGGCTCACCAGCTCGGAGACCCGCACCAGCTGGCCGCTCTGGCTGCGCACCTTGAGAGCCAGGATGCCGGTCAGATCCCGCTTGTCACCGGGGGCGAGCTCGATGCGGATCGGCACCGGATACTTGGCGCCTTGCCCTTGCAGCCAGCTGGCATCCTGATAACCCACGCCCCCGTTGAGGGTCGCCACCAGATCCCCGAGAACGACCCCGAGCAGGGCCGCCTGGGCGCGATCCACCACCAGCCGCCACTTGGGCTGGGGGTCGGCCAGATAGATGTCCACGTCCACCAGATCCGCCGTGGCCACAAAGCGGGCCTCTACGACGCGGGCAGCGGCTTCACGGGCGGCCTGCGTCGGGCCATACACTTCCGCGACAATGGGCGACCAGACAGGCGGTCCCGGGGGCACCTCCACCACCTTGAGGTTGCCCCCTGCCGCACTGGCGATGGCCTGCAAGGGCGCACGCACCGACCGGGCAATCTCGTGACTGCTGCGATCCCGTTCATGCTTGTCCACCAGATTGACCTGGATGTCCCCCACGTTGGCGCCGCTGCGGATGAAGTAGTGGCGCACCAGCCCGTTGAAGTTGATGGGGGCGGCGGTGCCGGCGTAGATCTGGTAATCCTTCACCTCGGGCACCCTGGCGAGCTCCCGACCCACCGCCAGCAGGGTGCGCTCGGTCTGCTCCAGGGTCGCCCCCTCCGGCATGTCGAGCACCAGCTGGAATTCCGACTTGTTGTCAAAGGGGAGCATCTTGAGCACCACCCACTGCACCACGGGCATGGCGGCCGCCCCCGCCACCAGCAGCAGAATGACCAGCCAAAGCTTGTGTCTCGCTCTTTTGGCACCCGTCCCCATCAGAAAGGGGGTCATCAGCCGGTGAAAGAGCCCGGCCTTGGCCTCCCCGTGGGCGACATGCCCCTCGCGCTTGAGCAGGTGATTGGCCAACCAGGGGGAGAAGATGAAGGCCACCAGCAGGGAGATAAGCATCCCCATGCTGGCATTGATGGGGATGGGGCTCATGTAGGGGCCCATCAGGCCGCTGACGAAGGCCATGGGCAGCAGGGCCGCGATGACGGTCAGGGTCGCCAGAATGGTCGGCCCCCCCACCTCGTCCACCGCGCCCGGAATGAGATCCTTGAGGGACCCCTTGCCCAAACCGCGATGACGGTGGATGTTCTCCACCACGACGATGGCGTCATCCACCAGGATGCCGATGGAGAAGATAAGGGCAAAGAGGGACACCCGGTTGAGGGTAAAGCCCCAAGCCCAGCTGGCAAAGAGGGTCAGCGCCAGGGTGATGACGATGGCAACCCCCACCACCAGCGCCTCGCGCCAACCCATGCTCACCAGCACCAGCAGCACCACCGCCGTGGTGGCAAAAATGAGCTTGCCGATGAGGGTGTTGGATTTGGTCTCGGCGGTGACGCCGTAGTCACGGGTCACCGTCACCTCGACGCCAGCCGGGATGAGTCGATTCTTGAGGCTCTCGACCCGTTCTTCCACCCGCTTGGCCACCTCGACCGCGTTCTGGCCGGGCTGCTTGCCGATGGCCAGGGTCACCGCCGGATAACTGCGATCCCCCTGCCCCATCCAGCTGCGCTGCACCGGGGTCTCCTGACCCAGCGAGACCCTGGCCACATCCCCCAGATAGACCGGCTTGCCGTCGTGCAGCCCCACCACCAGTTCGCGGGCCTCCTGCTCGCTTTGCAGGAACTGCCCCACCTGCACCTTGATCTCCCGGTTATCCTGCACCACGGCCTGCTCGCTACCCGCCTGGTTGGCGGCGGCGAGCCGTTGGTTCAGCTCGCCCCAGCTGATGCCGTGGGCGCTGAGGGCCGCCGGATCCGGCATCACCCTCAGCACGGCTCGCTGGCCGCCCAGGCTGTAGATATCGCGGGTACCGGGCAATCGCTTGAGCTCGGTCTCCAGCTCGTGGGCGACCCGGGTCAGCTCGGCGGCCCCCAGCTGCTTGCTCCAGAGCGTCAGGCTGACGATGGGCACATCGTCGATCCCCCTGGGTTTGACCAGGGGCTGGCCGACGCCAAGCCCCTGGGGCAGCCAATCGCGGTTCGAGTCGAGCTGGTTGTTGAGATCGACGATGGCCTGCTCGCGGCTCACCCCCACCTTGAACACCACCACCAGCAGGGCACCATCGGGTTGGGAGAAGGAGTAGAGGGTATCTATCCCCTTTATCTGGGAGACCACCTGCTCGGCAGGGGTGGTGACGAGGGATTCCACCTCTGCCGGGCTGGCCCCCGGGAAGGGAATGTAGACGTCGGCGAAGGTGACATCGATCTGGGGCTCCTCCTCCTTGGGGGTCACCAGCACGGCAAAGAGGCCGAGCAAGAGCCCCACCAGCGCCAGCAGCGGGGTGATGGCCGAGCCCTGAAACAGGGCCGCCAGCCGACCCGCCGGCCCCAGGTGGCCATGGTTGCCGTTCAGCTCGCTACTCATGGGACACCTCCTGTTGACGGGTCCAGGCATCGGGGGCCAGGGTGTCACCGCCCTTGAGACCCGCCAGGACCTCGCACAGCCCAGCCTCGCAGTGGCCGACCCGCACCGGGGTCAGGGCCCAGCCCTCCCCCTCTTTGAGGTAAACGCCGTTGAACTCCCCCTGCCGCAGCAGGGCGGGCTCCGGCACTTGCAACACCTGACGCTCACCCTGTTTGATCTGCACCTTGAGCCACATGCCGGGCAGCACCCCTGCCGTGTTCGGCGGCAGATCGAGGCGCAACCGGAAACTGTGGCTCTGGCTGTCGGCGTAGTTGAAGCGGGTCAGCTTGACGGGAGTCACGGCCTTGCCACCGGGCAGCAGCACCTGCACATCCGACGGCTGGCCGGCGAGAGCCAGCGCGGACTGGGGCAGCTCCAGCTCCACCCTCAGCTCGCCCAGGGAGAAACCGGATAGCAGCGGCGTACCAGGGGCCACCGTCTCCCCCAGCTCCACCAGCCGCCTGGTCACCACCCCGGCATAGGGGGCGAGGATGCGGGTATAGCCGTAGGCTTCCCGGGCCTGAATGAGGGCGGCCTCGGCGGCATTGACCTCGGCGCGGGCGGCCCGATCCGTTGCCTGGGCGTTGTCGAGCTGGGCCCGGGTGATCACCCCCTTGGCGATGAGGGCCTGATAACGGGTGAGCTGGCGTTCGGCCTCCACCTGCTGGGCCTGGGCCCTGGCCACCCGCGCCTCGGCGCCGGTCACGGCGGCAGACTGCTCCTTGCCGCTTATCTCGAGCAAGGGTTGCCCGGCCTGTACCTCGTCGTTCACATCCACCAGCATGCGGGAGACCCGGCCACTGGTCTGGGCCGCGACCGTCCCCTGATGAATGGCGCTCACGGTACCGCTCAGGGTGAGCCAGTCGGTGACGCGCTGCGGGGTCAGCGTCAGCGACCCCTTGGCCTCCTCGGCCGCCACCAGGGTGGATGTCATGACCAGCAGGGTGATCACCAGCAACCGGATTGTGTTCATCATGATTCTCCTTCCCTGGCTCATGGGCACCTTGAAAACTCAGGCAATACGGTGCTGGCGAGCCTTCTCCAGCACCCTGTTCCAGACCTTGTCCACCAGCAGGATCCCGGCCGCCATGGCCCCGATGAACAACATTATCATGGGCTGCCCGCTGGAAATGAGACTCAGAGCAGGCCCAGGACAGATGCCGACCAGGCCCCAACCGATCCCGAACAGTGCGGCCCCGCCAATCAGGTGGCGATCCAGCACGGGAGCGGGAACCCGGGCCATGGGTTCCCCCAGCAGGCTCAGACGACGGGGTTTCACCAGCAGGAAGTAGCCCGGCATGAAGACAGCCAGGGCTCCCCCCATCACAAAGGCGAGGCTGGGATCCCAGGCCCCCGCCACGTCGAGAAAGCCGGTGACCCGGGCGGGATCTATCATGCCGGAGATGGCCAGACCCAGACCGAACAGCAGACCCGCCAGCAAACTTGTCATCAATGCCATGACGATCAACCCCTTACAACAGATGGTGAGTGACGAGGACGGTGAGCACGCCGGCCGCCATGAAGGTGAGGGTGGCCACGATGGAGCGCACCGAGAGGCGGCCCATGCCGCAGATGCCGTGACCGCTGGTGCAGCCATTGCCAAGGCGGGTGCCTATGCCCACCAGCAGTCCGGCCACCAGCACCAGCGGCCAGCCCGGCAGGGTGCTGAACGCAGGCATGCTGGCCCAGCCGGCATTCAGTGCCAGCCAGGCGCCCAGACCCAGACCCAGCAGGAAGAGTACCTGCCAGGGGGTTCTGTGTTGCAGGGCCCCCGCCAGAATGCCGCTGATCCCGGCCACCTTGCCGTTGAACAGCATCAAGATCAGGGCCGAGAGCCCCGCCAGCATGCCTCCTCCGAGGGAGAGCAGCCATTGGCTTTCCATCATCGTGTTTCCTCATCTGAGTGACAAAAATGGGTTTGCAGCGCCGCCAGCACATCGACGGCCGCCTCGCTCACCAGCGAGTAGAAGATCTGCTGGGAGACCTTACGCGAACGAATGAGCCCGCAACGCTTCAGTACCGACAACTGCTGGGAGAAGGCAGACTGGCCGAGCTGGCTGTTCGCCAGCAGCTCCCCGACTCCCTTCTCCCCCTCCACCAGCTGACAGAGCACCCTCAGGCGCTCCGGGTGAGCCAGCGCCTTGAGCAGATCGGCGGCCGCGGCGACGTGCCGGTTCATCTCGTCGAGGGGGGTCATGATTTAAATTAGCAACTCCTGATATTTACCTCATTGTATAAATAAACACTAAATTAGCAATATCTAATTAAATGGGGAGTGGCACCTCGCCACCGCCTCACGAGACACCCATGGGAGACGCGGGCCGCGCCCACGCAAACGGGTGAGACATGCCCCTGCATCGGAAAGTAGAGGCCGCCCGAGCGGCTCGCCAACACGGAGGAATGAGGCGTCCTCATCGGCACCTCAATCTCTTTTTTATTATGTTTCAATATGTTGCTATCAGGACCCTAGGGTTTACCCCGGCCGCTCCATCGGCTACCATGTCGCCTCTTTCATCCCTGGCGGAGACCATCAGTGGGCAACTCATCAAGTGACAGATGCACGCCGATCCTTGTCGGCACCCCGGTCGCGAGCTAGCCGCAGGTTCTTCCCTGCCGCGACTCGCCACCCCAGCGAGAAGCGGAACCGTCTCCCTTCTCTTTACACTTGACGTCAGGTGACCAGCCCCGGCCGGACACCTTGCCTGCATAGTTTCTGTTTCCCAAAAGGAGGCTACTATGCGTTTGATTTCAAACAACTATCTTGCTGGCGAATCCCCTTCCCTGCTGAGCAGACTGGGGCACGGCCTGTTACCGCTCTGGCTGCGCGGCAAGCGGCGCCAGCACCACTACCGGCTACAGATCCGTTGCGAGGATCGGGCCGACATGGAGCAGGTGCTGGATCTGGTGAACAGCACCCTGCACCCGGCCGGGCTGCACCCCCTGCAGTCCCTGCGACCCGGTCGCGGCGATGGCCGGATGCTGGTGCTGAGCCTCTGCTGCACCCCGCCCCAGCGCCGCTATCTGGTGCAGTTCGTCCACCAGGTCGGGGCCACTCGCCCCGTGCGCTGGGAGCTGCGCCCGGACAGCGACCCGCCCGCCCGGCACTGACTGCCCTCCCCGGCACCTCGGCCACGCTCCGTTAGTGCCGTGCCCGCCTTCCGGGCACGGTCCCTCATTTGCATTCATCCCACGCCGGCGCTGCGCCCTCGATGCCTCATCGCCCCATTTCGGTACCCATATGGGCAGCGTCGCGCCGGCACCTTAGAAGGAGAACCCCATGAGAATGTGGCAACAACTCGATTTTCTCGCCCTGCTCGACACCCTGGCCAGCCTGCTGCTCGCCTTCGTGCTGGGCAGCCTGGTCGGTCTGGAGCGCCAGTATCGCCAGCGCACCGCCGGCCTTCGCACCAACGTCCTGGTCGCCGTGGGGGCGGCCCTGTTCGTCAACCTGGCCCAGCGCATCTATGACCTGCACGGCGGCAGCTACGGCGTGGTCCACGTGGTGGCCTACATCGTCTCCGGCATCGGTTTTCTCGGCGCCGGCGTCATCATGCGCGAATCCGGCAACATCCGCGGCATCAACACCGCCGCCACTCTCTGGGGCGTGGCGGCGGTGGGGGCCGCCAGCGGTGCCGGCTTTGCCCTGGAGGCCGTGCTCGGCGCCCTCTTCGTGCTGGCGGCCAACACCCTGCTGCGCCCCCTGGTGAACCAGATCAACCGCCACCCGGTGGACAATACCGACACCGAGGTGACCTACCGCGTCACGGCCCTCATCCGCCGCACCCACCAGAAGGAGGTGCTGCCCTGGCTGGAGCAGATGCTGGAGCAGGCCAACTACCCCCTGAGCGAGCTCGATATCGAGCCGTTCGGGGAGCAGGATCTGGAGATCTCGGCGGTGCTGCTGGCCACCTCCATCGATGGCGACGAGCTGGACGCCCTCATGAAGCGGCTGGGGGAGCATCCCCGCATCAAGCAGATCTTCTGGCGCGCCAGCACCACGGATTGAGGCGAGCCCTCGCCCCACGACAAAAAGCCCCGCACTGGCGCAATGCTGTTCAGATAAGCACTTTTTTGACTGATTATTCATAAATTGGATTTGAGTTGAGGGGGCAAGGCTGTGTCCAGTCGATCTTCCTCCAGCCTTTATCCAGCGGGGCTTGCAATAGAAAGAGGGAGGCATCATGCCTCCCTCGCTTTTTTGTCCTGATACTACGTGGACTGGAACTCAAATTCTCTTAAGTGAACAGCATTGCCGCACTGGCGGGGCTTTTTTCATCTTCCGGGTCAACGGCGACTGCGCCAGCGCACCCTGGGGGGGATGACCTGGGCGGTCTGGGTGGGGGCATTGCCCGCAATAAGCTTTTGCATCAGCTCGAAGGTGGCACGGGCCAGGGCCGGGCAATCCTGGGCCACGGAGTCGATACGCATGGGAATGCAGTCGAGCAGGTCGTGATCGTCGAAGGTGCACAGCCGCATCCCCGTCTCCATCAACCCCGCCTCGTTGAGGTAGCGCAGCACCCCCTCGAGCAGAGTGAAGGAGGCGGTGAAGAGCCCTCGGGGGGGCGCCCCGAGCTCGTCCACCAGCTCGGCCATCAGCTGATAGCCGGAGCTTGGCTGGTAGTCGCGATGACGGACCCGGTCTGATGTGGCCTCCAGCCCGGCGCGGTGCAATCCCAGCTCGTAGCCCGCCAGCCGGTGGCGGCTCGGGGAGAGATCCAGCAGGCCGCCGAAGTAGTAGATCTCCTCCCCGCAATCCTCGGCCATATCCTGCACCAGCTCGGCGGTGGCCTTGCAGGCATCGGAGATCACCATGGGCAGGCGCGATTCGCCGATGTGTCGGTCGAGCTGCACCACCGGCAGGCGGTCGTGAATGCGGGCATAGATATCGTCGCTGTGGCCACTGGAGGCGACAATCAGCCCGTCCACCTGGCGGCTGATGAGGTTGTCCACCACCCGCTGCTCCAGGGTGGGGTCATCCTCGGAGCAGGCGATGAGCAGCTGGATCCCCGCCTCCCGGCAGTGGGCTTCGAGGGCGCGGGCAGTGCTGGCGAAGCCGAAGTTGGTGAGGTCGGGGATCACCAGCCCCCAGGTGTAGCTGCGCGCCGCCCGCAGGGAGCGGGCATGGATGCTCGGCTGGTAGTGACACTCGTCCGCCACCGCCTGGATCCGCTTGCGGGTATCGTCGGCGATGCGGTACTCCGCACTCTTGCCGTTGAGCACCAGGCTGGCGGTGGCCTTGGAGACCCCCGCGAGCGTGGCTATCTGGGCAATCGTGATCCGTTTCTTCTTCTCCACCTGACCTCCCGGCAAACTGACACCGGGCTATTGTACAAGGCAGGCCGCCAGCGGCCAGTGATCGAGGCAAATTTTGCTGTCATCACCGTCACAACGTGCGGAAAGTACTGGGTTTTCACCGGGGAAGTAGCGGGTAGACAGGGTCTGGCGACCACCGTCCACGAAGCACTCCAGGCTGGAGCGATCGCACAAGACGGTGATCTTACCCCCAAGCCAGGGGGCGCTTCGCTCCTCCCACTCCCCGCTCTGCCAGTTCTGGCGACGCAGGATGAGGCGCCCCGGCTGCCACACCAGCTCGGCCACGGCCCCGAACCCGAGGCGCCCCTCCCCGCTCAAGGCCAGGTCCAGCCAGGCCGAGTCGATGGCCAGGGTTGGCAGCTCGCCCGGCGCCCCCTCGAAGCGGGTTTGCTCTCCTTTCAGGGCGTCCAGCTCTGCCACCGGCCGCTGGCAGAGCCACTCATCCTGCCAGACGAGCTCCCGCGGGCAACTCATCTGGTGGATCCAGCCGTGCTCGACAGTAGGCTGGCTCATCTCGTTCTCTTCAGGCAGCCCCAGCCAGGCGAACAGCAGGCGGCGCCCTTGGTTGTCCTGAGTGGTCTGGGGCGCATAGAACTCGAAGCCCCGGTCCAGCTCGTGGAAGGCCCCGTGCTCGAACTGAGCGCCGTCGAAGTGGCCCGCCAGCCAGCCGCACTGGTAGAGGTTGCGATAATCCTCTCCCTGCGGGGCAATTCCCTGCGGGCAGCTGATCAGCACATGGCGATCTCCCAGGGGGAAGAGGTCCGGACACTCCCACATGTAGCCAAACTCCCCGAGACCGCCGCGCCCGCTGCCGGCGATGGGCCCCACCAGAGTCCAGACGTCCAAGGTGTCACCGCGATAGAGCAGCACCTCACCCCGATCGTCCAGGGTGCGGGCCCCCAGCACCATCAGCCACTGCCGACCGTCGTGCCACACCTTGGGGTCGCGCACATGGCCGCTGTAGCCTGCGGGCAGGTCCAGCACAGGGCCCAGCTTGGCAAAGCCCCCCGCACCGTCGGCGCGGGCCAGACACTGGTAGGCGGTGCGGCTGCCGTCGGGGTATTTGACGTTGCCGGTGTAGATAAGGGTCAGACGCCCCTGCTCATCGCTCACCGCCGAGCCCGAATAGCAGCCGTGGCTCTCATAGGCCTCGGTGGGCAGCAGCGCCACTGGCTCGTGCTGCCAGTGCAGCAGATCGGTGGAGGTGACATGCCCCCAGCCCTTGTTGCGGTGCTCGCAACCGAGCGGGTTCCACTGGTAGAAAAGATGGTAGCGCCCGTCGTGCTCGATGAAACCGTTGGGGTCGTTGAGCAGCCCCACCGGGGCTGCCAGATGCCAGCGGGGCCGATGGGGATCGGCCGCCGCCTTGAGCTGTCCGGCCAGCAGGGACCGGACAACCTGGTTCAGGAGATGGCTTTCCTTCATCACTCCACCTTGTACTTGAGCAGGTAGGAGGCGGCAAAAGCGGCGCCAAAGGCGATCACCAGACCGATGACGTAGTGGATGAGGCTCATGGGCTGGACGATGGCCATGCCCGGGATGCCGGTCAGGCCCACCGCCGTCATGCCGACCTTGGCCGCCACCACGTAGGCGCCGCCGCAGGCCCCGCCGAACAGACCGGCCAGGAAGGGCTTGATGTAGCGCAGGTTG
The DNA here is from genome assembly GCF_002919855.1 of Aeromonas sp. ASNIH8. Classification (NCBI taxonomy): domain Bacteria; kingdom Pseudomonadati; phylum Pseudomonadota; class Gammaproteobacteria; order Aeromonadales; family Aeromonadaceae; genus Aeromonas; species Aeromonas sp. ASNIH8. The sequence goes on from NZ_PQLN01000069.1 coordinate 22,232, forward strand.
ACCCCGAAGATCGCCGCCTCGGTGATGCCAAGCAGGCAGGACATGGCCGCCGGCACCGTGATGGCCTTGATCTTCACGTCCCGGGTCTTGAAGTAGACCGCGAGGCAAGCCCCACCCTGGGCCACGTTGGCCATGGCCCAGATGGGCAGCAGGAAGTTGACGCCGATGGCAGGGTTGGCCAGCAGCCCCGCCTCGATGGCGTGGAAGCTGTGGTGGATGCCGGTGATGACGATAAGGGAATAAGTCCCGCCAAACACCAGACCCGCCAGCCAGCCTGCCTGCTCATAGAGGGCGCTCAGACCGAACGAGATGCCATCCCCCAGCACCCGCCCGGCGGGGCCGATGAAGAGCAGCGCCACGAAGCCGGTGATGATGACGGTCAAAAACGGGGTGAGGATGAGATCCAGGGCGTCAGGGATGCGCTTGCGCAGCTGCTTCTCCAGGTGGGACATGAACCAGACCGCCAGGAGCACCGGGAAGACGGTGCCCTGGTAGCCGATCATGGCGACATCCAGGCCGAAGAAATCCATGGTCTTGAAACCCCCGGCCACGCCCCAGGCATTGGTCAGGGCCGGGTGGGTGAGAATGCCGCCGAGCGTCGCCCCCAGATAGGGGTTGCCGCCGAATTCGCGCGCCGCCGTAAAACCGATGAGGATCGGCAGGATGATGAAGGCTGCCGAGCTGAACATGTCGAGCATGACGAACAGGGCGCTGTCGGCGTTGACCCAGCCGTAGGTGCGCACCATGCCGAGCAGCCCCATCAGCAGGCCGGAGGCGACGATGGCCGGAATGATGGGTACGAAGATGTTGGAGAGGGTCCGCGCCAGACGCTGGGCCACGTTGAGCTTGGCCGTCGCCATATCGGTCAGCTCCGCCTTGCTGGCGGTGCCGGTCCCGGTCAGGGTGACGAACTCCGCATAGACCTTGTTGACCAGGCCGGTGCCGAAAATGACCTGGATCTGGCCGGCGTTGCTGAAGCACCCCTTGACCCCCTCCAGCTTGTCGATGGCGGCCTTGTTCACCTTGCTGTCGTCCGCCAGCACCAACCGCAGCCGGGTGGCGCAGTGGGCGGCGCTGACGATGTTCTCCTTGCCCCCGAGCAGGGGCACCAGATCCTGGGCTATCGCACTGATATTCATATTCTTCCTCTTATGGCCCGCCACGCTGGCGGGCCCTTGTCACATGAGAGTAGGGTCTGTCGACCCGCGGTTCTAGCCGCGGATCAACAGCCGTCTGCGCCTGATCGCAAAAATTCATCCAGCCGGGTGCGGGTGGGCAGTGCCGTCATCGCCCCCTTGGCGGTGGTGGCGAGCGCCCCGCAGGCGTGGGCCTGAGCCAGGATGGCGGGCAGCTCGGCCTGCGTCGGCAGCGAGGTCCGTTCGGCCAAGGCCGCCAGCAGTCCGGCGACGAAGGCGTCCCCCGCCCCCGTGGTATCGAGTGGCGTCACTTTGGGCC